>DLZA01000181.1:3527-6069 GCA_003447515.1 Paracoccaceae bacterium | reverse complement strand
GTGACGACTGCGATTTTATTTTCAATCTCAATCGTCACTGCTGTCATCTTGGGCTTCCTTTTACCAAACGGCGTCCAGCGCCTTTTTCAACTTGGTAACTGCCCCATCGACATCATGCAACTTATCAAGACCAAACAATCCTAGACGGAAAGATTTATAATCCCCTGGTTCGTCACACATTAACGGCACGCCTGCCGCAATTTGCATACCCTCAGCAGCAAACTTACTACCATTCTGAATGGTTGGATCATCGGTGTAAGACACCACAACACCTGGCGCGCCATACCCATCGGCAGCTACCGAGACGATCCCCTTCTCTGCAAGCATTGCACGAACCTTTGTGCCCAGCTCCAGCTGCTCGTCACGTACCTTACCAAATCCGTATTCTTTAGTTTCAATCATGGTGTCTCGGAAAGCACGTAATGCGTCGGTTGGCATGGTCGCATGATAAGCATGACCGCCATTTTCATAGGCCTGCATTATGGAATACCACTTGCCTAAATCTACAGCAAAGCTACTCGATTGTGTTTCACTAATCTTGGACAGCGCATGATCTGACATCATGACTAAACCCGCAGATGGCGACGCAGACCAGCCCTTTTGCGGAGCAGAGATCAACACGTCTGCACCAACCTCTTTCATATCTACCCAGGCACAACCTGAGGCTATGCAATCCAGCACAAATATTCCACCATAGGCATGCACAGCATCAGTAACTGCCTTGATATATTCATTTGGTAAAATTATTCCGCTCGACGTTTCCACGTGAGGGGCAAATACCACTTCGGGTTGTTCTTCGTGAATTTTTGCCACAACCTCATCAATCGCCGCAGGAGCAAAAGGTGACTGATGGGCATTGGCCGTTCGCCGCGCTTTCATCACCGTTTCAGATTTTATTATACGGCTCGCTTCAAAAATTTGCGTCCAGCGGTAAGAAAACCACCCATTTCGCAGCACCATGGCCTTCTTACCATCCGCAAATTGACGCGCCACCGCTTCCATTCCGTAGGTGCCACCCCCCGGAACGATGGCGACACCGTCAGCATTATAAACTTCTTTTAGCATGTCATTAATATCGAGCATCACCGACTGAAATGCCTTGCTCATATGGTTAAGCGAACGGTCGGTAAAAACCACTGAAAATTCCATTAAACCGTGTGGATCAACAATCGAATTCATTAGCTGTCTCCTTAAATGAGCTTTTTAATAGGTTAAGGCCTTACGTTTTTCAAACAAGTCAATTCCCCAGACTGCGACAGTTTAAGGCATTTCGCTAGCAAACCAAGCATTGGCCGCAGGGGCCAAATTTGCCAACAATTGCTGCACAAGCGCACGACACGCCTCGCCTTGCCAATCTGAAGGAAAAAATGACTGTGGCAAATCACCGTGCCGCAACACCAAACGGCGCCATTGGTGCACGATCAAACAGCGCAGAGCTGCTGCTTCTAGCGGAGTTTCGCACTCGGTAGAAACATTGCGCAAGACCGAAAATAATTCGCGATACCCATGGCTTATGTTCTTAGGACCAATGCGCACTTTTGCCCAATTAGGCAGCGCATCGAATGTTCCTGACATAACTAAACCATCCGCGATGTACTCTTTAGATTGCGTCAAATACGCCCGCCCACTCAAAATAATAGAACCCTCTGGCAAATCTTTAATAGCGCCGCGCACGACCACAAATCGCCAACCTTCAGCAGATCCCGCTTCTTTAGCATAAATCCGTTTCGTTGCAGGGCCAAACACAGCAATACCTTTTTGTGAAAGTTTGTAAAAACTTAACCGTCCTTGTTTGCTGCGCTCTACCCAGCCATCTTTTGTCAACCGCGACATTGCCACACGAAAGGCTTCTGGCTTAATACCCATTTCAGAAATGACCGCAGCCAACGTGGATGACGCAACAACACCACCCCGGTCCACCACCGCATCTCCAAAGATGGTTATCACAACAGACCATACGCGTAGGCGATCTAATTCAACCAATTGTGCAATCGCTTGCTTGCCCTGAAGTGTTCCCTGCGTCATTCTCTCACTATAACGCGAAGTCACAAGATAACCACGGGGGAAACCATGCCAGACACAGGCTTTTCAATCGAAGACGGGATAGCTCTTTTGGCAGAGGCTTTCGCCCCCTGGGTTCTACAACAAAACCTTACCCCCACAGCATTTAGTCGAACTCAAGCAACCTTCATACTACCCGCCAACGATGCACATGCATTGCGTGGCGGCCCTGGCGCAGGAATAATCTGCGGCCAAGCCATTGCTGCCGCTGCCGATACAGCCACCGTTATCGCTCTAGCCGGGGCAAACGGTCGTTTCCGCAATTGTACTACGGTAAATTTGGCGATTAATTATTTACGGCCACTGCCTATGGGCGACACAATTATCAAAGTTGACATAGATAGCAACGGGCGCAAACTTGCGACCTGTCGGCTCAATATTCAGTCCAAGGATGCTTTAAAACCTGCTGCTGTTGCCACCGCTACTTTTATGTACCTCGACAAATGAACTAGCTTTTTGTTTCACAGATATTCTCTCAAAC
>DLZA01000181.1:0-3124 GCA_003447515.1 Paracoccaceae bacterium | reverse complement strand
AGCCTCGGTCAAAATCCCTTCGTTTTCGACCTCTAGCCGAACAGGAAAAGTAATCACCTTTTGGCGCCATTCTTTCGGCAAGCGAACTGCATCCTTTTCGGTTGTAACCAACTGTGCACCCACCTGGGTCGCCTCAAATTCCATGCGCTTCAACAGTTTGCTTGATAGCACCTCATGATCCCCAAATGACCGAGTCCTCACAACATTCACCCC
This sequence comes from Paracoccaceae bacterium, assembly GCA_003447515.1. Taxonomy (GTDB): domain Bacteria; phylum Pseudomonadota; class Alphaproteobacteria; order Rhodobacterales; family Rhodobacteraceae; genus Amylibacter. The sequence continues at coordinate 2,911 of DLZA01000181.1, read as the reverse complement.
TGACCCGCGCAATGTGTCAAAAAACTTATTTGGCCGCCCAATTCCGGCAAAAGCAAAGGCGCGAAGATCATGCCACAACATCCCCGTCTGCAACGGCTCCAACACAGCGGTAACATGGGCAAGTTCATTCGTGCCCTCGAAAGCACCCTCGAACCACAGGGAAAATTCAGTTTGTGCGGGCTGAGGCCCAATACTTAACATCATATCTGCAGCCAAAATCCCAGCATTCACACTTTGCCGCAACGGCCCTGCTGGCAACAATCGTCCGTTGCCAAAACCGCCACCAGCATCTACCACCATAATAGTAAAATCCTTGATTAGATCAGAATTTTGCATCCCATCATCGAGGATCAACACCTGAGCGCCTGCCGCAATCGCCGCCTCTGCACCCGATGCTCGATCCCTGGAAACCCAGCACGGACCAAAGGCAGCGACCAAAATTGGCTCGTCACCCACATCACTGGCGGTATGGTTTGTTTCATCCACGCGCAATGGCCCCTTAGCGGATCCTCCGTAGCCCCGAGATATTACATGGGCTTCGATACCTAATTCGTTGAGCACTGAAATTAACTTAATCACTGTGGGCGTCTTACCCGTCCCACCAACGTTAATATTTCCAACACAAATAACAGGAACAGACACACGCAAGTGTTTGCCTTTTTTCTGCCGCCTGTCGCTCAATACTCGCCAAAGGATCGACAGTGGATGCAGCAACCGCGGCCATATTCCGGGTCGGGCAGGCGGATTGAACCAAAACAAAGGGGCCCTCACGGTGCAGCTCCCATTGGAAAATAGTCCCAAATTACTTCAACTAGTGCATCGGTGGCTTTCGCGCCCTCAGAGCTTACCATCCAGCCAGCATGTGCCATCGCTGCAGCTCGATCTGGGATCACTAGCTCTGTTACTGCCTTCACCAACGACGTTACTGATGCGATTTCAATCGCCGCACCTGCATCACGCAAACGCATATAGATATTGGCATAATTATCCACGTGCGGTCCATGGATTATGGCTGACCCAAAGTTTGCTACTTCTAGCGGATTATGACCACCATGTGGACCCAAAGATCCACCAACAAAACACACCGCGGCTATTTGATACCAGAGCCCCACTCCATCAAATCCTTTCGCGACAATCACTTCTGTTCTCGGTGGTATCTCATCCAAATCGTTACTTTTTTTAAAGTGCAGGTCTAGTGTTTTACAGCCGTTACAAATCCGATCCACGTCTTCTCGTCTTTTTGGGACAATGATTAATAGTAGGCGGTGCGTTTGGCTAAGTGCCTTTTTTTGGGCTGCCAGGATTTGGTCAATCTCATCTAAACAAACCCCAACTGCCAGCCAAACAGGACGCCCATCCAGCTGCTTCGCAATACGGGACCGTCGTTTTTCATCATGTGGTAATGCCAGCGCCTCTTCGCAAAGCGCACCCATCAACTTGGCCGTTGCACCAAAACGTTCCACCTGCAATTTAGCTTCCAAATTTGATGCCAAAATTTGGCTAAAATTTTGCAACAAGGGCTTAACAATATTCGGCAACCCAGAAATATGCGGATTGGCCATATCAATGTTAACTATATTTGCAAGAATAGACGACATACCCCGCTCTGAAATTTCTTGAATCATAACAGGCATAAGCGCGTCATCTGCCCAAATACACAGACTCGGGGACCAATAATCTAAGAACCGCTTCACAGCTGCAGGCTTATCAAAAGGTGCGTATTGGTGCAGGATGCCCTCGGGCATACGCAGATCAAAAACACAATCCATAATCTGATCCTGCGAGGTAACCAAACAAGTAATTTCTGGTATCTCTTCGCAGATACGTTGCATGACACCGACAAGGTTCAAAGCCCCCTGTAACCCAAACACATGAAACCAAATAATTGGGCCTACAGGCCGGACAAGATATGACATCCCACGCCTTTCATTCGCACGGCTCGCGTCTGCAATTCCACGTGCCAAACGTCGCGCGACATAGTGCTGGGACAACGGCTCTCTGATCCGCACAGCACCGCGCAGCAGTCTTTCACTGAGATTTTTAGAAGGCATAAAAAGGCTCCACAGGACGCTAGTTTATGCCACGTTTAGCCTAAACCGCCAAGTGCTTCAAAAAAGGTGCACGCAAGTTAGGACCACAAGCGATCATACCAGGAATTTTTGCGCCTTCCGAATTATAGATTGGCAATCGCCCCTTTGCATCAAAAACAGCAGCACCAGCTTCTGTGCAAATCAGATCACCAGCTGCTACATCCCATTCCCAGGCGGGGCGAAACGTAAACATCGCATCGAACCGTCCGTTTGCCACCAAAGATAAACGATACGCCAAAGATGAGCGGAAATTCTGCGTCACAGGCGGAACGCCGCCCGGCCAAAATTTTGCATCCATCATGGGCTTTGCGACCAGAACCTCTGCATCTTGCAACACAGTTACTGTGCTCGGCTCAATGGGTTCACCGTTCAACTTCGCTCCCCCTCCAAGGGATGCCGTGAAGGTCATATTTTTAGCAGGCATGTGAACAACTGCGGACGTTACGATGCCCTTTTCCGCCACAGCAAAAGAATGCGCGAAATTTTCGTGGCCCTGAATAAACGCCCGCGTTCCATCAATCGGATCAAGGATAAAAACTCGCTCACAGGCCAACCGCGAGCTGTTATCTTCGCTTTCTTCAGACAACCAACCATAGTCTGGCCGCGCCGCTTGCAAGCGTGTTTCCAGCATCGCATTAATCTCTAGATCTGCAACCGTAACAGGGCCTTGGGCGTCATCCTTCTCCCATTTTTTTGGATCATTCTGAAAATATTTGAGAGCAATATCACCAGCGTCCACCGCTACATCCAACAGCAGCTTCAGATCATGATCCAGCAATGGTCAAACCCTCCACCAACAAGCTTGGAACCACGCGGCTTAA
>DLZA01000114.1:10964-13796 GCA_003447515.1 Paracoccaceae bacterium | reverse complement strand
ACCGTTCCACCCAAGAGGGCGAGCGCCCTACGGCGATTTATTTTGATCATGTTTTCCTCCCTATGATCTAGTAAAAATTTCAGGTTTCAATTCTTCCTTAATATCATTCAATAGCGCATCAACCGCTGCAGTCTTATCTCGTAGAAAAATTGCATCAACAATCTGTTTTTGAGTAACCCTGCGCAAACCAAAGTAGAAGGTTTTCTTCACAAAGCAACGCCAAACAAAACCTTCTGCTTTGATTGAACAACTTACGTTGTAAATCCAATAAACGCGGGCTCGCACATGCGTCAATCAACGCCGATAAAAAAGCGCAGCATGCTTCATCCCATTCTAACGCCATCACGTTATCTGTATTATGTGAAACTCTCAATTTAGCCTTTTGCAGTGTGTGATGGTCTGCAATGACACGACCCTCCCATACTATGTCATTATTTTTATCAGTAAAAAAAGTGCTAGTTTTTTAGTTTGAGAGCATACCATAACAATGTAGCAGACGTTCTCTTCAGTCGCAGATGTTACACGAAACCCTTACTGGCTAGCGGCCTCTACCAACCCTTCATCCGTCTGACGCCGGAGTGTTTCGCGCATATAATGATTTGACCCGCCGTACCGAGACCCTAGCGTCTAAATCTTTAATTTTAGACCTGATAATAATGTACCAAAGAAAATGTCCCGCGGCCATTCTGCCACAATAACTGCGATCACTGTATCGTCTTCTGTATCTCGTCTAGGGATCATTTTCAGCACCTAGAAAAATACCGAACACTCTTCAGAGTATCAAATGAAGTTAGGCAAGACAGATGTTTTCACGATTTGTATCTGCAGGTTACTGATCACCACTTCTGATAAACGATGTAAGAAGTTGGCCTACAAGATTTCTTCAATATTACTCTCGCAAGAATTTTTTAGAAAACCTATTTTAAGATAAATATTCCAGCCGCCAACAATTCCGATAAGCCTAGAACACTCTTCAATGCAAAACTGTCATTTAGACCGGAGACCTTACGACAGGTAGACGATGATTTAAGTGTTCGCACTAGCATGCATATTGTTGTGTATTGCTCGCGTAAAAGTCAACGTGATCCAAAATTAAACGACCAATACTTTAATCCCAATGAAATCTTTAATATTTGGGCCGAACTGCAAGCTCAATTATCTCGCTGGAGAGTGCAATTATATTTTTTAAAAAAACAGTATTTTGTCATTCTGGTTGATCCATGCCACGTCGTGCAAGGCTGTTGGGTAGCCTATTAAATCCCCAACAAACGCTACCAAGCAAAAAGCTGTAAAGGGATACCAACGAGGAACTAACAAGTAATGCAATACTAAATAGTGCCAGGTAGCTTGGAACCGGAATTGCAAAGCGCGGTTACATGAATACAATCTCAAACTTCAGACCGCGGAGGGGCTCCGCATACTATGCAAAACAACGCGCTTGGCTCAAAATTGTGAAACTATCGCTGGTTTTGAACATTCATACCTGGTGGAAGTTAATGCCATTAGCTTTGATGCCACCAAATTGACCCGTTTTTTTACAAAGAGCGAGTTTGCCAGGGAGATTGCCCCACGTTAGGACGATAAATAAATTAGTTCAAAATTTGCTCAGAAAAGGATCCGAGGTTCACATAATGAAACACTTATTGAAAGCCAGTCCAACAACCTGCGTATGGGGTTACTTCGATGCTACCACTGCCCCTGCTATGGAAATTCAAAGTGGCCAAACCATAACCATAGAGACAGTTTCGGGAGGGCCCGATCAGATCCCAACAACAAACACAGGTTTTCATATCCCACCAGAACTTTTAGAGATCCATGCACAGACACCACGCCAACTGCCAGGGCATATATTGACCGGACCGGTAGCGGTGAAAGGAGCAAAGCCCGGGGATGTCCTTGAGGTTCGAATCCTTGATATCAAATTGCGCCAAAATTGGGGCTGGAACCTGATAAGGCCATTGGCTGGGACTTTGCCAGAAGATTTTCAAATAGGCCGGGTCGTTACAATACCATTAAATTGTGAAACGATGATGGCTCATTTATCCTGGGGGCTGGAGCTCCCACTTAAACCGTTCTTTGGAGTTATGGGCGTGGCTCCCCCACCAAATTGGGGCCGAATATCAACTATTCAGCCGCGAGCCAATGGGGGGAATATCGACAATAAGGAGCTCATCACAGGCACAACGCTTTATCTGCCTATTCATTCCGAAGACGCAATGTTCTCATGCGGTGACGGACATGCGGCACAGGGAGATGGCGAAGTTTGCGTAACTGCGATTGAAACCGCTCTAGAAGGCACATTTCAGCTTGTCATTCGCAATGATTTTCCAATCCAATTTCCGCGAGCTAAAACGCCAACCCACCTGATCACCATGGGGATGCACGAAAATCTGGAGCGCTGTGTGGAAATGGCGTTAAAAGATATGATTACGTGGATTGTTGATTGCGCGGGATTGAGTCGCGACGACGCCTATATGTTATGCTCACTTGCAGGAGACTTGCGCGTAACACAAACGGTTAATGGCAACAAAGGTATACACATGATGATGGAAATCGATTTGCTGAATGGGGACTTTTAATGAACTATAAAAATGCACCAATTAAGACAGCGGTAATTGGCCTAGGCATTATGGGGAGACGTATGCTTGAACACATGATCCTTCACAACGCGTACAAACCGATTGCCTTGTGGGACCCAAACCCAGAGGCATGCAAACAGGCTCAAATGTTAGCGCCTGACGCTTTTGTTACGGCCAGCGCAGAAGCAGCAATTGCAACAGCTGACCTGGTGTATCTTTCTTGCCCACCGACACCGCGTAAAGCCTATGCTTT
>DLZA01000114.1:8251-10548 GCA_003447515.1 Paracoccaceae bacterium | reverse complement strand
AACGTACCGTCAGCCGTCAATTTTACTCAGGCGGCAGGTGCAGCCCTTACCGACATATCCCGATCCGCAAAAAATGGCGAATTGGGAAATGTCGTTGGTGCAGACATCGTCGTGACTTACAATGCCTGGCCCCGCGCTTGGCAAAAATCGGCTGATTGGCTAAGATTTCGTGACGAAGGCGGCATGACGCGTGAAGTGATCTCGCATTTTCTCTTTTTTTCAGAGCGTATTCTTGGACCCCTGCAGGTTGTATGGGCACGTCCAACTTATCCCGATGATGATGCTCTTTGCGAGACACATCTTTTGGCTCGTCTAGAGACTAGCGATGGGCGACCTGTGAGCGTTCTGGCCAGTGTCGGGGGTGCACAACCGGACCGTCAGGAGTTAATAATCAAAGGTAGTAAGACCAGTCGGCGTGTTACCGACTTCTACGTCGATGCAGTCTCTAACGGCAATGCGTTTGCCGATATCAAGGAAAGACCCTCAGACCCCAGGGCGGTCAGCCTGAAAGAACAGCTTGACGATTTGCGTCTATGCCTTGACGGAAAGCCTAATCGTCTGGCCACTCCAGAAGAGGCGCTACGTGTGCAAAAACTCATCGAAGTAATGTTGGCTGGCAAGACATGATCCAAAATGGTAGTCAGGATGCGTAACAGATTTGCGAAAATATTTGTCATAAACCACACCACGACGATGTCACAATTATAAAAATTAAGGAGGGCATTTTTACACACGACTAGAGTGTAGGAAAGTCTTAATAGATTGGTGCATATCGGCGTGCCTTAGAAACGGAAACTTCAATGATCGAAACTGCCCTTGGCCTGACAGGCGGCTTTACTGCACCACACCGCATAGCAACAAAAATCGGTGCTGATGTATTAGAAACAGGTGGCTCTGCTATAGAAGCAATGGTAGCTGCTGCTGCTGCAATCGCTGTCGTTTACCCACACATGAATGGAATCGGTGGTGACGGGTTCTGGTTGATCCACCGCAAGGGGCAAGCGCCTATGGCAATATCAGCCTGTGGGCAGGCCGCTCGACTGGCAACACCTGCTTGGTACGCGAAGCATGGCCACATAGACGCGATGCCAACGCGCGGCGCGGCAGCAGCATTAACGGTTCCTGGCACTGTGGGTGGCTGGCAGGCGGCATTGGATTTGGTAGATGAGGCACGGCGGATACCACTGATTGACCTTCTTGCCCCAAGCATTGCATTGGCTAAGCAGGGCGTTGCAGTTACGCGCAATCAAGCGATAACAACGGAAGATAAAATAGACGGCCTACGCAATATACCGGGTTTTGCCGAAAATTATCTATTTAACGGTAAAGTTCCAAGTCCAGGCGATCGGCTGACACAGGCAGCCCTTGGCGCAACTCTCTCAGCGATCGCCGAAAACGGAACTAATAGCTACTATCGCGGAGATATCGCCAGCACACATGCGCACTTTCTCAAAGCTCAAGGAAGTCCTTTACGGTTGGCAGATTTTCAAAAATACAATGCTGAGCTGCAAATCCCACTTACAGTCACAACATCGCTAGGAACCCTTTATAACACGGGGCCACCAACCCAGGGCATGTCTTCACTAGCCATTCTGGCACTCTTCGATCGATTGAACGTTACCGAAGGCGAGGGTTTTGCGCATCTTCATGGTCTAATCGAAGCAACCAAACAAGCTTTCCTCGTCCGCAACTCTGAACTGGGCGATCCAACCACGATGCGCATGCCTGCCCAAGACTTTCTGACTGATAAAATACTAGATCAGGCTGCTGCTGCGATCGATCCAAATAACGCTCTGAGCTGGCCACAAGAAGCCAAGCGGGGTGATACGATTTGGATGGGGGCCGCGGATCGTGATGGAACCGTCGTTAGTTTTATTCAAAGCGTGTTTTGGGAGTTTGGGAGCGGCCTAACTTGCCCTGAAACAGGTGTAGTATTCCAGAACCGCGGGGGCGGCTTCTCGCTGAGCGATGGCCCAAACCAGCTTGCCCCCAGCAAAAGGCCGTTTCATACGCTAAATCCGGCGCTCGCTATTCTTAATGATGGACGGGTAATGTCCTATGGCACGATGGGCGGCGAAGGCCAACCACAGACACANNCCTGCCCAAGACTTTCTGACTGATAAAATACTAGATCAGGCTGCTGCTGCGATCGATCCAAATAACGCTCTGAGCTGGCCACAAGAAGCCAAACGAGGCGATACAATTTGGATGGGGGCCGCGGACCGCGATGGAACAGTCGTTAGTTTTATTCAAAGCGTATTTTGGGAGTTTGGGAGTGGCCTAACTTGCCCTGAAAC
>DLZA01000114.1:0-8098 GCA_003447515.1 Paracoccaceae bacterium | reverse complement strand
CGGCGAAGGCCAACCACAGACACAGGCCGCAGTGTTTTCGCGCTATGCGCAGTTCGGAATTCCATTACAGGAGGCGATCACCCGTCCACGCTGGCTATTAGGAAAAACCTGGGGCGACGACACGACTAGCCTCAAGATTGAGGAAAATTTTGATCCAAATATATTAGCTCGTTTGACTGCCGCGGGTCACGACGTTGAAACATTACCTACTTTTTCAAGTCTGATGGGACATGCTGGGGCGATCGTACGCCATCCCAGCGGACGAATAGAGGCTGCAAATGATCCCCGTTCTGATGGGTTGGCATATGCCGTATAACAAAAAAAGTACTTGCAAAGTGAGGGGCAACCTATGAGCCAGACAATCTCTACCTTAATTACGCATCACGATGCAAAAACTCGAGCGATTGGAGCGCCTGATCGTGAATGGCTCAGCTATGGTGGGCTCCGATCCTTGGCTGTAAAAGTAAGAAAACAACTGCACGAAATTGGAATTGGGCGCGGTGACCGTGTTGCGATCGTGCTGCCCAATGGACCAGAAATGGCGACAGCTTTTTTTTCTATCGCACAGGTAGCGACAACTGCACCCCTAAATCCAGCCTATCGAGAGGAAGAATATGAGTTTTACTTAAATGATCTAAAGGCCAAAGCGCTTGTTGTAAGCGCCGATTATGACGGACCTGCAATTTCAGCCGCACAAAAAGTCAATATTGCTGTATTGCGATTGTCTTATGGGCCATCCGACCCAGCCGGATGCTTTACCCTTTCTTCTGACGTCAATCTTGGAAAATGTGATGATACATTGCCAAGACACGATGATGTCGCGTTGATCCTTCATACGTCCGGTACTACCTCGAAACCCAAGATCGTACCACTTTTGCAATCCAATGTCTGCGCTTCAGCCGACAACATCTTAAAATCGCTTGCTTTGACACCAAAAGACTGTTGTCTGAGCGTCATGCCGCTCTTTCATATTCATGGGCTAATTGCGGCCGTTTCAGCATCATTGTCGGCAGGCGCACAAATTTTTTGCACACCGGGTTTCAATGCACTGCGCTTCTTTGCACAGCTTGAGACAGTAAAGCCCACATGGTACACCGCGGTACCAACGATGCATCAAGCCATTCTTGCCCGTGCCGAACGCAACCGCGAGATCATAGACAATGCCAATCTGCGGTTCTTGCGCTCTTCCTCGGCCTCGCTACCGGCGCCAGTCATGCAAGCGTTGGTAACAACCTTTGGAGCACCGGTGATTGAGGCCTACGGAATGACCGAAGCAACCCACCAGATGTGTTGTAATCCATTACCACCGCGAGCACAGAAACCCGGCTCGGTAGGCGTGGCCGCCGGACCAGAGGCGCGTATCGCAGATGAGATAGAAGACAGGCTACTAGAACCAGGTGCGACCGGCGAGATTGTAATTTCTGGCCCAAACGTGACACCAGGTTACGAAGGCAATCCAACAGCCAACGAAAGTGCATTCTTCATGGCGATGGGAAAAAGATGGTTCCGGACAGGCGATCAGGGAGCATTTGACGAAGATGGCTATCTAAGCCTAACAGGCCGCCTAAAAGAGATCATTAATCGAGGTGGGGAAAAAATTAGCCCACTTGAGGTCGATGCCGTGATGCTTAGTCATCCAGAAATAGCTCAAGTAGTTTGTTTTGCTGTGAACCACGACAAACTAGGCGAAGACATCGCAGCTGCAGTAGTTTTGCAAGAGGGGTCGACCCTCGACGAGCGAGCCATTCGCGAATTCACTTCGCTACACATAGCAAGTTTCAAAGTGCCCCGATCAGTTAAAATCCTTGAGGAGATTCCAAAAGGTGCAACTGGTAAAATTCAGCGGATCGGTATGGCAGAAAAACTTGGATTGACCAACTAAAGACAAAGGAATTCAATATGAAAATCTGCATCTTTGGTGCGGGCGCTATAGGTGGCTATCTGGCAGTCAAACTCGTACAAGCGGGTGCAAATGTTAGCCTTGTAGCCCGAGGCCCACACCTGGCCAAAATGCAAGCCAACGGCCTGACCTTAATCGAGAGTGATGGCCAGCGGCTCAATGTACCAGTGACTGCTACCGACAATCCGATAGATTTGGGAGCCCAAGACTATGTTTTCGTTACGCTTAAGGCACATTCCGTTCCACCTGTTATTGACAAAATGCAGCCACTGATTGGTGAAAAAACAACTATTGTCAGTGGTGTGAATGGAGTTCCTTGGTGGTACTTTCATAAACAGGGTGGCCCACTCGAGGGCACGCGGCTAACATCCGTCGATCCAGATAATGCGCAATGGAACGGGTTTGGCCCAGAACGTGTGTTGGGCTGTGTCGTTTACCCAGCAGCTGAAGTAATTCAACCCGGTCTGATAAAGCATATTGAAGGGAATCGTTTCTCTCTTGGTGAGCCGTCAGGTGAAAAATCTGAAAGAGCACTTGCTTTATCGAGAGTGCTGACTGCCGCCGGTCTTAAAGCCCCTGTCCGCCCACGCATCCGTGACGAGATCTGGGTGAAGCTCTGGGGAAACCTCTCATTTAACCCAATCTCAGCGCTCACCCATGCTACGTTAGACCTGCTCTGCACGGATCCAGGCACTCGCATGATTGCGCGAGGCATGATGCTTGAAGCACAAGAGGTTGCCGAAAAACTGGGTGTGAAATTTCCAATTGATGTTGAGCGTCGAATTGATGGTGGGGCCGCCGTGGGCCCGCACCGGACCTCAATGTGGCAAGACCTCGATGCTGGGCGACCTATGGAGATTGACGCGCTTGTCCGTGCTGTCCAAGAGTTGGGACAATTAACCCAAACACAAACACAAACGATCGATACCGTCTTAGCACTCATTCAGTTACGCGCAAAAATGGCTGGGTTGTATTAAACGCAGGTGAAAAAAATTCCTGTTGAAACAATAGTATCATTGCTTATCACCAAAGACCGATTGGGTGAGCCATCTACATCTTTGGGCGTGAAGCAGCATTGAAGAAGATGACAAACAAATTTTCTTCGCATCTTTTTACTCGGCCGCTCAGCGATGAACAAAAAACGATGTAGTTTTGCCCCGTTAAAGCCCAAGGATGGCACGAGCCTGTTTTGGTGTCGCAACAGGTCGATTGTGTTTCGCGCAAATATCAGCGGCACGCCGAACAAGAGCCGCGTTAGACGGCGCCAAAGTCGTTTTATCTAAGCGGACGTTATCCTCAAGGCCCGTGCGCGCATGACCGCCAGCAGAAATTGCCCATTCGTTAACCACAACCTGATTAGCTCCGATCCCAGCTGCGCACCAATGTGCTTTTTCGCCAAACAGTCGCGCTACGGTTTGAAGGTAAAAATCAAAAATAGCCCGGTCTACTGGCGTCGCGTTTTTTACGCCAAGAACGAATTGGATGTACGGCGTGCCTGCTAGCTCACCACGGTCAGACATCAGTTTGGCTTGAAAGATATGGCTTAGATCAAAGGCTTCGATTTCAGGCTTCACATTGTACTTCACCATTTCAGACGCAAGCCAAGCCACCAAATCAGGCGGATTTTCATAAACGCGAGTGGGAAAGTTATTAGACCCCACGGACAGTGACGCCATATCAGGCGCAAGGGAAAGCATTCCACCCCTTGTTTTACCGGCACCAGAACGCCCTCCCGTCGACATTTGCATTATCATATCAGGGCAGTGCTTTGCTATTCCTTCTTGCAAAGCTGCAAACTTATCAGGATCACTAGACGGTGTTTCATCTTCATTCCGCACGTGGCAGTGAGCAATAGAGGCACCTGCCTCATACGCGGCATGAGTGCTTTCGATTTGCTCGGATATAGTGGTCGGGACTGCAGGATTGTCCACCTTCGTCGGTACAGAACCCGTGATCGCAACGCAAATGATGCATGGTTTAGTCATTTTGTAACCTTAAATGTCAAAAAATACAGTCTCTTGGGGACCTTGGAGTCGAATATCAAAACCGTAGACTCCATCAGCGGTTTTTTTTGCCAAAAGGGTCGGTACCCGATTTTGATGTTCTAATCTCGTTAGGATTGGATCTTCGGCATTCGCATTTTTTTCATCAGAAAAATACATACGTGTGTGGAGGCCAATGTTGATACCCCGAGCAACGATCCAAAATAGTACATGGGGAGCTTGCATCCGCCCATCTGGCCAAGGCACAACGCCTGGTTTCACTGTTTCAAATTCATAAATGCCCGTATTCATATCACTAGCGGCACGGCCAAATCCCGTAAAATTTGGGTCCGCCTGACCTCGTGTTTCATTCACGCTTGGGAAAAGCCCCGCTGCGTCTGGCTGCCAAATCTCTATCATCGCGTCAAGAAGAGGCGTGCCGGTTCCATCCAGCACTTGACCAGTGATTGTAATTTCTTGGCCTTTAATTGGGCCTGTTTTCATGCAGGCGCCAAGATCACCATCGTACATTTTCATACTGGCAAAGTTTGGGGCACATCCAATGTGTACATAAGGCCCCGCAGTTTGGCTTGGGCTTTCTTTCAAATAATTTAGCGTTTGAACCATCACTTACCCTCGTTACGGTTTTCAAAATAAGTTTGGCGACGACCTCTCAAAACCATGTCAAATTTATAAGCAAGGCTGTCCATTGGCACAGTGTGCTTCATATCTAAAAGCGCAGTCAGGGCATCCACAGATTGTTGGCTTTTAAGCACGCCAACAATGGGACAAAGTTTGATCAGCGGATCTCCTTCAAAGTACATTTGCGTAATCAGGCGCTGAGCAAACCCACTCCCAAATAACGAAAAGTGGATGTGGGCAGGACGCCAGTCGTTTGCGCGGTTGGGCCAGGGGTAAGCTCCTGGCTGTATAGTTAAGAGCTCATAAGAGCCATCTTCGTCCGTGATAGTCCGTCCACAACCACCAAAGTTAGGATCGAGCGGCGCAATGTAACTTTCTTTCTTATGGCGATACCGACCACCCGCATTCGCTTGCCAAACTTCCACTAAAGTATTTGGAACGCCATTGCCATGTTCATCCAACACCCGGCCATGCACGATAATTCGCGGGCCGATCGCACTTTCACCTGCTCGGGCGTAATTGTGGATCAGATCATTGTCCAATTCCCCAAGCATGGAGTGTCCAAACATCGGTGCGGTTTCCTCGCTGATAGACGAGGGAAATGAAACTAGCGCCGCATTTGGACTACGTTTCACACTTGATTTATACTCCGGCGTGTAGGCATCTGGCTGTCTATTACGATCGCGCGCAATAAACCCACCCTGTTTTTTAATCAGGCTCATATCTCCACCTTTAACTCTTTGTAGGTTTGTTTTGCCAACTTAATGGCATGGTTAGCCTTGGGTACTCCTGCGTAAACAGCTACATGCATGAAAGCTTGAATCACATCTTTTGGGCTGGCGCCAGTATTTTGCGTCGCCCGGATATGCATCGGAATTTCTTCAAAATTTCCTGTGGCTGCCAGCAATGCGAGCGTTAACATTGATCGTTCGCGCTTTGATATTGTGTCATCATGCCAAACAGTGCCCCAAGCGCCCTCGGTGATAAGTGTTTGAAACGGAGTATCAAACTCCAACTTGTCCGCTTCTGCGCTGTCCACATGGGCATCACCTAAAATACCACGCCGAGCTTCCATGCCGTCTTCAAACCTGTCGCTCATCAGTATTTCCTTCAATCTGGTTATGCTTATACTCTTAATAGGGCAGCCCTACATAGTTCTCCGCCAACGCTTTTTGCGCAGCATCATTAGAGCGAAGGAACTCCAGCTCTGCGATCTGCATCTTTAGGTCAAAATCAGTTTGGTCTGGGAAGCGATGCATAAGAGACGAAAACCACCAACTGAACCGTTCGGCCTTCCAAACGCGCAACAACGCTTTTTCAGAATAGCCGCTGATCCCTCTTTCTGATCCGGTTTCATAAAATTCGCAAAGGGCGCGGAACAAGTAATTCACATCGGATGCCGCCGTGTTCAATCCCTTTGCCCCTGTTGGTGGAACGATATGTGCAGCATCCCCGCATAAAAACAAACGTCCCCACTGCATGGGTTCCGTCACAAAAGACCTCAGCGGCGCGATTGATTTTTCGATGGATGGCCCTGTAACCAGTTTGTCAGCTTGCTGTTTTGGTATGCGGCGCTTTAATTCCTGCCAGAAGGCCTCATCAGTCCAATTGTCAGGACTGTCACTGAGAGAGCATTGGATGTAATACCGGCTTAGATGCGCATTGCGCATCGAACAGAGCGCAAAGCCTCGTTCTGAATTAGCATAAATGAGCTCGTGGTTTACGGGGGGTGTTTTGCTTAAAATACCAAGCCAACCAAACGGATAAATTTTTTCATATTCGCGACGCACATCGATTGGAATTGTTTGGCGGCTGATCCCGTGAAACCCATCACACCCAGCTATGAAATCTCCGTCAATTCTGCACTTTTCCCCTCCGACTGTATATTCCACGTAGGGAGCATTGGTTTTCACGTCATGAATAAGAACATTTTCGACACTGAATTCGATACGCCCACCGGCAGCCTCGCGCGCTTGGTAAAGGTCACGGGTCACCTCAGTTTGGCCATAAACTACCACTGGCTTCCCCGCGTGTTTAGCAAAGTCAACACGGAACATCTCATCACCATATGACACTAAAGTTCCGTCGTGGATAAAGCCTTCAGTATGCATACGATTGGCACAGCCCGCCTCCTTCATCAATGATACTAGACCTTGCTCCAATACACCTGCTCGAACTCGTCCTAAAACATAGTCTTTGGTTTTACGTTCCAATACAACTGAAGCTATACCACGCACATGCAACAATTGTGACAAAAGCAAACCAGATGGCCCGCCACCAATAATGATCACTTGGGTCTTCATTCCATCAATCCCCTTGGCCCAACGCTATATAAACGTCTATTATAAGATTATTAAACAACATTTTACCTAAAATACTTCTCAATGTGGGGACTAGTACACTGAGCCACTTATCCAGCTCAGTGAAAGTAGCGCGTTTCAGGCCATAACGAGTAGCTGCAAAGATTATTTAATGTAAGCCAATTAGCCATCTACAAAACATCACAAGTTCTATAACCTATTTTGGAAATAGCACATTGGGCATGAAATCGCGGGGACAGGATTGCACAAGCCAGAGCTGAACAATCGTCCGGAAATTTGCAAAACTAATGTTCTTTCACTCTAGCTTGGCCGAATGTGCGACCCGATTGGCATCGTGGCGGGAGCCAAAGAAACTCTAGTCCACCACAAAGCCTGTTTCACCAAACACTTCAGGTTGCGCTTGCATCAGTAAAATAAATATAAAAAGCAAAGGAATTACTCCTTCACATTTCAACAATCAGCTTGCCAACCAGGAGCACCACAATGAGTAAGACAATTGCTGTCACAGGTGTCGCATCTGGCATAGGCGCGGCAATGGCGCGGATATTGAGTCAGCGAGGACACACAGTTATTGGATTTGATGTGAACCCAACCAAACAGAATGTGCATCAATTCATCCATCTTGATTTAAACGATCCCTCTTCCATCACCAATGCCGTGAAACAATGTCCATCTGGTCTCGACGGATTGTGTAACAACGCAGGTTTGCCACCACGCGACGGATTAGAGGATTCAATTTTACAGGTAAATTTTATAGGTACACGTGCTTTTACAGACGCTATGGTACCAAAGATGTTGTCAGGATCATCCTTAGTGAACATGGCATCACGCGCTGGGCACCACTGGCAAAAAAACTTGGATCAACTTAAACGACTAGCAGTTTTGACCTCAAAGGCCGAATTAGAGGATTTTATTACCAACGAAAACATTGATGCAACACGGGCCTACAACCTTTCAAAAGAGGCTATAATTTTATGGACATTAGCGACGGCTGAACGAATGGCCAACGCAAACATGCGAGTTAACTCCCTAAGTCCAGGCGGTATTGCCACAGACATTTTAGACGACTTCAAACGTGCCTTTGGAGATATTGTGACTAAAAATGTTAAGCGAGCCGGTCGGCCTGGTAAGCCCGAAGAAGTGGCTGAAATAGCAATTTTTTTGCTAATGCCAGAAAGTCACTGGATAAAGGGAGCTGACATTACCATCGATGGTGGCATGGGCAGTTTTAATATGGCGGATACACTTGATCT
>DLZA01000018.1:2076-2708 GCA_003447515.1 Paracoccaceae bacterium | reverse complement strand
ATCGAGTTGACAGCTAAGTTTGATAATTTCGAATTAACGCCTGAGACGATGACGTTTAACACTGCCGAAATTGATGCTGCGATTAAGACAGTTCCAATTGAGGAACGGGAGGCGTTAGAATTAGCTGCAGTGCGTATTCAAGCGTATCACCAGCGGCAGCTCCCCCATGATGCTTGGTGGACGGATGACAGTAGTGTGCAACTTGGCTGGCGATGGACGCCAATAGAGAAAGTTGGCCTTTATGTGCCGGGTGGATTAGCGAGTTACCCTTCAAGTGTTTTGATGAATGCGATTCCTGCAAAAGTGGCGGGTGTAGAAAACCTGTCGATATGTGTACCGACTCCGCGTGGTGAGGTTAACCCGCTTGTATTGCTTGCAGCGCGATTATCAGGTGTGGAAACGGTTTATCGCATTGGTGGGGCACAGGCAGTTGCGGCTATGGCCTATGGTACAAAAACGGTTGCCAAGGTTGATAAAATTACCGGGCCAGGTAATGCGTTTGTTGCAGCGGCTAAGCGTCAGGTTTATGGGACTGTTGGGATTGACATGATTGCGGGGCCGTCTGAAATTTTAGTGATTGCAGATAAGAATAATAACCCTGATTGGATTGCGATGGATCTGCTGTCGCAGGC
>DLZA01000018.1:0-1706 GCA_003447515.1 Paracoccaceae bacterium | reverse complement strand
GCGTCTGCTGTTGAGGCTGCGCTAGAAAAATTAGAGCGGCGTGATATCGCGCAGGCTAGCTGGCAGGACTTTGGCGCTATCATCGTTGTAAGGGATTTAGATGAGGCGGCGATGTTGTCAGATCGTATTGCGCCAGAGCATTTGGAATTATGCGTTGCAAATGCTGAGATGTATTCAAAAAAAATTCGTCATGCAGGTGCGATTTTTATTGGGGCTTGGACGCCAGAAGCAATCGGTGATTACGTCGGTGGTCCAAACCACGTGCTGCCAACAGCGCGATCGGCGCGGTTCTCGTCTGGGCTCAACGTGCTTGATTTTATGAAGCGCACGACCTTGGCACAGGTGATGCCAGAGGCGTTGCGAACGATTGGAGCAGCTGCAGAGAAGCTGGCTCAATCGGAAAGTTTGCAGGCACATGCCTTGTCTGTTCGAGCCCGAATCGACCAATTGAACAAGGGTGTTGAGTGATGGCGGAATTGTCGAAACTGATCCACGTGGAGTTGGATGATCATGGTTTGCCCGCACCCACGCCTGAAGTCGACCGTGAACGCAAAGTGGCACTGTTTGATTTAATTGAGGAGAATGTTTTTGGGCTGGTGCAGCGTGGTGATACTCTTTTGCCAGAGGGGCCTTATCGGCTGATGCTGTCCATAAAAGATCGCCGAGTGGTTTGCGATGTGCGTACTGAAGACGACTCGCCTGCGTCAGAATTTCATTTGTCAGTGTCGCCGCTGAAACAGGTTATCAAGGATTATTTCCAAATTTGTGAGAGCTATTTTGATGCGGTGAAAAAGCTGCCACCGGCTCAGATTGAAGCAATTGATATGGGACGGAGAGGCATTCATGATGAGGGCTCGCGCCAGTTGATGGAGCGGCTGGAAGGTAAGATCCAAACTGATATGTCAACGGCGCGGCGATTGTTCACGCTGATCTGCGTTTTGCATATGCGCGGATGACATGAAAGAATTGTTGCAACCTCAATCGGTCCTTTTTGCCTGTGATCACAATTCTATTCGATCGCCTATGGCTGAAGGTTTATTGAAGCTGCACATCGGCACATCAATTTTTGTGCAATCGGCTGGGGTGAAGGGCGATAGGGAAATTGATGGTTTTGCCATTACTGTTTGTCGTGAAGTTGGAGTGGAATTGTCACGACATCGGACGCGGTCGTTTGATGATTTGATGGAGTGGGGTGACGATCTTGATAGCTATGACTTGATCGTGGCTTTGTCACCAGCGGCGCAGCGGCGAGCGTTGGAATACACTCGGTTTTATTCGTTAGAGGTAGAATACTGGCAAACGATGGATCCAAGTGGATTTGGTGATAATAGGGATGAGAAGCTGAAAAAATACCGCACGGTGCGCAACCAGATCGTGCAAAAGATCAAAGAACGTTTTGTAGAAAAGTAGAGGTTGGCAATGACTGTACTGATTGCAGGGGGTGGCATTGCGGGTTTAGCATTAGGCTTAACCTGTCATCAGATTGGTGTTCCGTTCAAAGTGTTTGAGTCGGTAACAGAGATCAAACCACAGGGTGTTGGGATAAATCTGCAGCCGACCGCGGTTCGTGAGTTATTCGATCTAGGGCTAGAAGACGAACTACCGAAGATTGGAGTTAAGACCCGTGATTATGGAATGTATTCGAAGATAGGGCGGCAAATTTGGGTTGAGCCTCGTGGGACTTGGGCTGGGTATAAGTGGCCGCA
>DLZA01000121.1:566-3216 GCA_003447515.1 Paracoccaceae bacterium | reverse complement strand
GCAGCGGGCTGCTTTCGCCTCATTAATAGAAATGCCCTGCTGCTGCGCCACATCACTATCAAGTGAAACAGCTCGGTCCGTAGCATGAATACCTGGCTGCAGGTTATTTATCGTAACACCTGCCGGTGCCACCTGCCGAGAAGTGCCTGCGACATAGCCCGTGAGACCTGCACGCGCCGAATTTGATAGGCCTAGAACCGGAATTGGGGATTTCACAGATTGGGAGGTGATGTTCACAACCCTGCCCCAGCCCCGTTCCATCATACCAGGCAAACAGGCCTTCATCATGGCGATTGGTGTCAACATATTGGCATCCAAGGCTGCTATGAAGTCCTCACGGCTCCAATCCGACCACATACCTGGAGGCGGCCCACCTGCGTTGTTGACCAAAATATCTACAACACCCGCTGTATTTAATACGGATTCCTGACCCGTCCGGGTTGTTATGTCTGCAGCCACAGTCGTTACGTCAACACCGTGCGCGCGCAATTTTTCAGCCGCGTCTTCCAGCGGACCTTTGGATCGCGCGTTGATCACCAAGTTAACACCTGATTGCGCCAAAGCTTCAGCGCATCCAAAGCCGAGCCCCTTGGAGCCAGCGCAAACAATTGCCGTTTTTCCTCTAATCCCAAGATCCATGTACACTCTCCTCAATCACAAACTTCCATAAATGAGGAATACACTACGTCCAGGGCAATGCAACAGACGCCCCCATTAATGACAGCGTTTAGCCGATCCGTTTATTATCTTGTAACTTTTTGGCCATTTTATGTTTCACAGTGAGCGTAAAAGAATTGACTCCACTGGAACGGCTGATCACACTGAAGATTGACTACCGTTCCCAATAGGTGACCCAAAAAATGCTTGACTGCCAGCCACTCGTTTCGTTCGAGAACCTACGCGTTGAATTTCAAACCAATGCAGGCATTGTTGTGGGCGTCGAAGATGTCACCTTCCACGTTAACCCCGGCGAAACAGTATGCGTGGTCGGTGAATCTGGTTCTGGCAAATCAGTGTCTTCGCTCTCACTGATGCGGTTGGTTGAATTTGGAGGCGGTAAAATCGCCGGCGGCCAATTGAACTTTACCACTACCAACGGCGACGTGACGGACTTAGCAAAAGCTGAAGACAGTCTAATGCGTACAATTCGCGGCAACCAAATAGGCATGATCTTTCAAGAACCGATGACATCGCTAAATCCAGTGTTTACGGTTGGTCGTCAATTAACCGAAGGCTTGCGTGTTCATAAAAACTTATCCAAAAAAGATGCTGAAGAGCAAGCTTTAGAGCTGTTGCGCCGTGTGCGAATTCCAGAGCCCGAGCGACGTCTATCCCAATATCCCCACGAACTGTCTGGCGGAATGCGCCAGCGTGTAATGATCGCAATGGCACTCGCCTGCGAACCCCGTTTGTTAATCGCTGATGAACCGACGACCGCGCTAGATGTGACAATCCAAGCAGAAATTCTGTCCCTAATCAACCGATTGAAAAATGAAACGGGCACAGCGGTTATGTTTATAACACACGACATGGCCGTGGTGGCCCAAATGGCTGACCGCGTCGTGGTGATGTATCGTGGTAATCTAGTCGAAGAAGGACCCGTTACCGAAATTTTTGAGAACCCAAAACAAGATTATACACGCGCCCTACTGGCCGCTGTGCCAAAGCTCGGGGAAATGACGGGCAAAGATTATCCCGAGCCTATGCCCATCATGGGCGAAAATTCAGCACTGGACCCAAAGCCAATTATCCCTGGAACTGAGACCCTGCTAGAGGTAAAAAACCTGATCACCCGCTATCCTGTCAAAGGTGGCATGATGCGGCGCACAGTCGCCAATGTGCATGCTGTGGAAGACGTTTCGTTTACCATCAAACGCGGTGAAACCCTGTCCCTCGTTGGAGAATCTGGCTGTGGAAAATCCTCGGCTGGCCGATCTGTTTTACGGCTCGAAGAGCCCAAATCAGGCGAAGTGATCATTAACGGCGTAAATATCCTCGGCATGTCAAAGAAGGAACTGCACGACGCGCGACGCAACATGCAGATGATTTTTCAGGACCCGTTTGCCTCGCTGAACCCGACCCGCAAGGTTGTAGATCAGGTGATCGAACCAATGATCAATTACAGAATCGGCAAAGGATCCGAGTTGCGCGACCGCGCCAAAGAGCTGTTTAATCGATGTGGGCTGCCAGATGCTTTCCTCGATCGCTATCCGCACGAATTCTCCGGCGGCCAACGTCAGCGTGTTGCCATTGCCCGCGCCTTGGCCCTGAACCCTAAGCTAATTGTCGCAGACGAAGCGGTGTCAGCGCTTGATGTATCCGTACAGGCACAGGTGCTAAACCTAATGATGGAATTACAGTCTGAACTTGATCTCAGTTATTTATTTATAAGCCACGACATGGCGGTAGTTGAACGCGTGTCGCACAAAGTGGCTGTAATGTACCTCGGGCGGATCGTCGAGATTGGACCACGTGCATCTATTTTTGAAAATCCGCAGCATGAGTACACACGAACGCTCCTTTCCGCCGTACCACGTCCAGATCCGCGAAATAAACAAATTGACAAAGAACTTAACTTCAAACCCATTCCAAGCCCGATTCATTCAATTACCTACGCTCCAAGCCCGTCGCGTTACCGCGAGGTATCACC
>DLZA01000121.1:0-180 GCA_003447515.1 Paracoccaceae bacterium | reverse complement strand
TTAGCGTTCAGGGAATTAAAAGCCAACACTGCCGTCCACTGAGCCACCGTAAAGAGTAGATCCAGTTCCTTGCGTGTGACATGCCTAGTATTTTAAGCGGAGGGTAACTCTAACCAGCAATTTTCAATTTTTCGGCTTAATGAAAGTGAATTTAAGTGGCATCACTATATTTTTCAAATA
>DLZA01000195.1:658-3888 GCA_003447515.1 Paracoccaceae bacterium | reverse complement strand
TGTCTCTATTATAATCTTTTTTGCGGGCGTCAGATTCTCGATGAAATTTAAACATTTGACGAAAAATATTTACTCGACAATATCTATGAACTCACGCCATTCTCGCGCTGACATACCCACGTCCTCCGCAATCACCTCTTCTCCCCTCAACATCTTTCGCAGCGCTTCGACTGCGGGTTGGGACAGTTGCGCCCCTCCCAGACGATAGTCCTCAAACGCCTTATACGCAAATGGAACCCAGTCAGCAACGAGGCGACATATTTCATCCGCGTAGACACGAATTTCGTATTGAGCATGGCCGTCAGCGCGAAGGCGGAGAAAGTGGAACAGATTGTGAAGGTCTACTTTCCAATACCACTGGGTGTAAATGTTGGTGGGAAGGTTCATGCGAGCAAGTTCGCGGGCGAGGGCTATGCCGCCCTTTTCATCATCTTCAATCATGGTTTCGTAGTTATCGTATGCACGCGCGCTGTCAGCTTTAAGCATTTCAAGGACACGATAACTGTCAGCATCTGAAAGGGCCGCACCGCGGCCTTGGTTATTTATAACACTCTGTTTGTTCAAATGTTCAGCCTCAGGGATATAAAATTCGCGATCAAGGATTGAGTAGCGCGCTGAATACTCATTCACGTTGGCAGTGCGGTGGCGGATCCACTGCCGTGCAACGAATACCGGAAGTTTGACGTGAAGTTTGATTGCACACATTTCAAATGGTGTGGAGTGCCAGTGACGCATAAGGTAGCGAATCAGCCCTTCGTCGTTTTGCACAGCTTTGGTGCCTTTACCGTACGATACACGGGCAGCCTGTGTGATCGCAGCGTCATCACCCATGTAATCGATCACGCGAACAAACCCATGATCAAGAACCGGATACGCGGTATAAAGGTGTGTTTCCATGCCTGGCGCAACCACGCGGCGTGTGGCTGCGCTCTGGGCCCGCTGTTCATCGATATCAGCTTGTTGTTCTGGAGTAATCGGCATGAATGGTTTCCTTAGGGTGACTCGACATCCCTTATATCCGGGTGTGAGCCATCAAGGAACAGCCATATGGCTTAGATCGAGGGGATTTTTCAAACGATCAAGAAATACCCTTATTTTGCATCACAACAAAAATGAATAAATTAAATTTAAATTGTGCAGGCTCATTTTTGGCTTCATGAAAAAATTTCCTTATTTTTAGCATACAATTCCGCCCAAAACAATTACACTGGCGGCGGGGTCTGCAGTATCGACGCTTCATTGTTGTAACAATTATCTAGGCAAGTGGTAGAGACTGACCAGCGATCAAGCCAGCTGCAAAAATGAAAGAGAGAGTTACACGCCTGTTTGCAATCAGTGTATCAATTTATTAGGCGTCTTTTCAAAGCAAAAATCACATGCCCGCCCTTGAATTAAGCCAAGAATAAGCCTAGTAACGGACTGTCTGCCTCGGTGGACTATGGTGATAAACGCGCATGTAATAAACGGATCGGACCCGGGGGCGGTACCCGGCGACTCCACCAAAAAAACCTATCCATAGAGGATATGGGGTCGAAATAGGATCGACGGACGTCTAAAGATGTTAGCCTTTGCTCGGTGAGATACCACCGTTATCGGTTCAATTAAGCTAGTTGCAAATGACAACAGAGCTCCAGTTGCCCTCGCTGCGTAAGCAGTGCGGAATACTGAAAACTTAACTCCTACGGTTTTGCGACCATAGGCGGGGTCCGTAGGCACCTGGCAACAGAAGCCTACACCAACATCCTACCTCAACAGCTCGCAATTTTTTTTCGGCGATTGTACGAAACTAGTTACCTGAGTTTGACCATAGATAAAAAAGTGTGATTAAAAATAAACTACAGGGCGTTCGTGTTTAAGGCCAACAAGCTCTTCCCAAGAAAGCGAATAACACTATTGTGGTTATCGAGAGTAGCTTAGCAATTGAGCAAATTATGACAGATACAATTCCTTACGGCCATATGATGCACCGCGCAATGCGAAGGCTTATGCGTGAACTACTGGAAGAAATCGCTAGCCTGGGCAAACTCCCGGGCGATCATCATTTTTTTATAACCTTTGACACGAACCATGCCGGTGTGGATATTGCTCCATGGCTACGCAAGCGTTACCCAGAAGAGATGACAGTCGTTATGCAACACTGGTTTGATCATCTCACCGTTTTGGAAGACCACTTCTCTGTTACCTTGAATTTTGGTGACCAACCTGAACCGCTTGTAATTCCCTTCCTGGCTATCAAAACCTTTGTCGATCCCTCAGTAGAATTTGGCCTGCGGTTCGATGACGAAGATGGCCTGAATGGGATGGACGATAACATCCCGGAAAGCCCGATGGTGGTGGTGGACAGTGAGACCAGCAAAGACACGACTGAAGACCCGGTCAACAAACCAAAAGGCGACGCCGAAGTTGTTTCGCTCGACGCATTTCGTAAACCCACCTAATTTTTTAGACTCGATCGCAGGGCCACGAGCGTCCTAACTAGATGCGTTTAACGGCACACAGGAGGCCCAAATAGAACAGTTCGCTCGCGCATTTGAAATGCCCATGCATTGTTTCATTAAAAAAGCTTCTAAACTTTTGCCAGTTGTTAACAAACAATAACGTAAATTGTGCAAAGACCAAGCGTTGTTGGGGTTTTTAAGGGCCTTCTATAGCTCCTTCTCCAACCCTCGGTCCGAGCAGTAAAGGGCTTCTGCTTTTGCCTATGTGCTCCTGCTCTTACAACAGTGACTTAGCGCGTGACCGGCGTTTGCATCCAGCCCCACGACTTTTCATATGCCAGATGATCATCAACGTTCACAGCTTTGCAAAATATTAAAAAGTCATGTCATGCTTGCCTTATTAAAAGACAAACTCCCTCTAATACATTTGCTGCAATGGCAAGGACATCTGGACAAGGTTAAAAAACAAACACAGCTCTCAAGCGCAGCATGGTGCAATGGACAAGACTTCGCGCGATGCGCTTTAACGCAAGAAATATCATCACTGATCGCGCAAGTAATTGTCGTAGCATAAGCAGCTAAAGCATGATTCAATGCAAACACATCAATATACTTGAGCGGCTTATACGCAGAAATATCGAATCAGCAGCAAAATCGGATCAGCGCGTTTAAACGCGCGGAAT
Organism: Paracoccaceae bacterium; assembly: GCA_003447515.1. Classification (GTDB taxonomy): domain Bacteria; phylum Pseudomonadota; class Alphaproteobacteria; order Rhodobacterales; family Rhodobacteraceae; genus Amylibacter. The sequence continues at coordinate 767 of DLZA01000195.1, read as the reverse complement.
AATAACTTTTGGATCCAATCGGCCGCTGGCACAAAGATCCTGGATCGTGAAAAGCATTTGAACGCTTCTGTAACCTCATAATTAAGGAGAAAGTTAAACGAGGAACATC
>DLZA01000195.1:0-263 GCA_003447515.1 Paracoccaceae bacterium | reverse complement strand
GGGCCAAAAACTTTTGACCCACTTCTCCAGCGCGAGCGTTCCAGCTCAAAACGTTTTAGTAATGACCATAAAACACATTCACGTCGTTGATATTTTTGAAAGCGACCTGCATCTGGTACAGGGACTGATAATACGTCGCACCTCTTGAAAGCCTCAGCAGGATAAGGACACATCTCTATTTTGTGAATATACACGTGCAATAAACCGGGATGACGCATTACATCGGTAAAGTTTGCCAGTGCGGCTGTTTAGAGTTTAGCATT
>DLZA01000334.1 GCA_003447515.1 Paracoccaceae bacterium | reverse complement strand
CGTAATATTAAACGGCCCCTTTATGGTCTCGCTGGCGTTGGGATATTTTCGTGTGTTCATAAACAAAGATAAATTGCTATTCGCTCCCATCGTCGCATCAGGGATAATACGATCCACCATGTAAAGGTTTTCGCCCTCTGCTGTAATTTCACGGGGCGCTGCTTGAATAAATGCAGTCATGGCTGCACCATCGTTGCTTGTCCCTGTTTCATGGTTGTACAATAATCCTTGAGGGCTAAATGCAAATGGTTTCTCGCGAGAGCCAAATGCATCGTTCCAAACTGTTCTGTCCATTGATCCAATCGACCATACTTTTTCGTTGTAATTATAGGTCACATAGCTATCTGGTTCTGGATTAGTTGTCCCTGCTGTATTTTGATCAGAGACATAGAACCACGTTACTTCGTTAAATTCGACATTATGACCAGCCACAGTTTTATCAAAAAATTGCGTTTGCAATCGATCAAATACAAAATGCTTTAATGGGCATGGTATTTCGTTAATTACACCATCGTATATATAGAACGATCTATTGCCCATCCAATATGTATTGCCGTCGATTGCAATCATAGAGTTTAAGCCAATCGCGCTAACGCCAGTGCCAAGCAGTCTGAATGAAAATATAAATGGGTCACCGACAAAAGTCATACCGTAGATCGCTTCGTCAGTGGATATAATTGTTTCTTCTCTAGTATTAACCAAGGCAACAATTTTGGTTCCAACCTCAAGTCTTTGATCGCCAGCAGTATTGAGTGCTGTTGGAGCAAATTTTGTAAAATCTTCTTGCGTAGACCAACGCACCAACATTGGGTCTAGTGTTCCAGAGCTTCCATCAGCGGCGACATACACACTAGCCCCAGCCGCGATAAAATGTCTGTCGGGAAAACTAATTACAGTTGCCCGAACTTCCGCAGGGACAGACGCTGCCCCTGCAAGGCTAGACACAAGAACGGCCCGTGCTGTGATTAAGCCAGATGTATCCCAGTAATATATTCGTCCACCTCTGACATTTGCAATTAAATCTTCGCCCCAAATATTTAAACTCCATGAAGAGTTTTCAAGATTGACTTGAGACAAAGATAAAGCTCTTGGCGTGTTCCAAGTTGATTCACCCCAACCACCAACGCCCCAACCCAAAGCGGGAGCAGCACTTTGTGTGCCTAATCCCTCTGCTAAACCAATAAGATATTTTATGTCTATTGTCGTGCCGCCGCCTGTTGCTCCACTTGTTGCTGCATCGGGCGATTGTATTGAATAAGAATTGGCATCAATATAAGTTATTTGATACCCTGCCATTCTGTTAATTGTTTCGGCAGATATGCCGCCTGTGGCAGTGGCAGAATTTATTACAACCCAATCACCGTTTGAAGCGCCATGAGAGTTATCGGTCACAGTAATAGTTGTGCTGCCACTTGTTACAACCAAAGGATTAGAGAGATTACTTGTGGTTTTTCGCAATGGCGTAATATCATAAATTGCGTTGTTTTGAATTATGTAAAGATGATTGTGTGTTCCGACAGCTATTCGATCTGTACCATCTACACCTCTCCAAAAAACCATTTTGCGACCAATGCCAGTCAGCGTAGCTTCAGTGGATGTTGTTTCTCCAGCCGAATCTAATGCGTAAAATACATCTTTTTCCCATCCACCAATTTTCTCTGGGTATCCGTTCACAAAACGAACAAGGTCACTGTCCACATAAAATGGGCCGTTTTTGCCAGCAGAATATTCTGTGGTATCTTTGACGATGCCAGCGTTGTATTTCAGCAATTGCAATGACATCAGAACATGGTCTCAAAATGTGGAGCATCGATAAAGGGCCTACGTCCCTGTGATCTGCGAATGTCAATGTAGCTGTTCATTGCGTCCTCTGCGCTACCCTCCCAAGCACCTAGATCATTAACAGTCCACGCAGCGCCCCAGCGTAGCTTTACACCCACAGCCTCTGCTCCTTCTTTCATGGCGTCTGCAATTTCATCATACAGGTTCAGTTCCCATCTGCCGCCATCGCAGTAAGCCATAAGATCAACGGCGTTGCCGTCAATGTGTTTTGATTTCATGGTTTGCGAGGCCCCTTTTGCAACCAACGCCCTCTGTTCGTCTATCGTTCTCAACCCACAAATTACTGAAAAGTCTTGTTTTGTAACACCTATGGCGTACTTAACAACAGCCACCATTTTTTCGTCTACACCATCCAACCTAGATAAACTTCGTTTGCTTAACTTGTAGCCCATAATTATTTCCCTGCATATTTACTGATTGCCCGATTTCCAAACCAGAATGCCAGAACTGCGCTGAATAATCCAGATGTCTCCCCATCCCACATGAGATCGACGGCCTGCATCCAGTCTCCACCAGCCTGAGTGACCTTGACCATAATCACGACTTTTGTGGCTACGAACAATCCGAAAAAGGCGTAAGTAACAACAGGACGAACAGAACCCCGAAGACCGTTGATAAATCCTCCAGCGTCGATAGATCGATCATGTTCATACAATCCCCTCGTTTCTTCGATGTCTGCCTTTTTATCTAGCTCGACCAGCTTCATCTCAGACCGCTTTTGGGCAAGCTCTGTCTCGATTTGCATCATTTCGATGCGGTGCTTTTGCTGTTGATTGGCCTTAAAGTAATCAAGAACAGACGGCAAAAACGATGATCCGAAGCCTAGCAGGCTTCCCAGAAGAGCCATCATGCTTTTTCACCATTTATGAAGATGCCAAAGCAGCCAGTGAGTGCGCCCATACAGACGCTAACCAAACCCGCTTGGGCATTTGTTACTTGATCTGGGGGGATAGACATAAACCAGTGAACACTTTGATACGTCAGCACCGTAACAGCCAGCATCATTATTCGCGGCAAAACTTTGAATTTATCAAACGTCTCTGGTGTCATGCTCTTACCCCATTTTTGT
>DLZA01000352.1 GCA_003447515.1 Paracoccaceae bacterium | reverse complement strand
AATTAGCGATTGCTTCAGTCGAGCTGGCGATATCAGCCTCCAGCCGCTTTCGTGCCGCGCCTTCGTTTTGAAGGCGACTGAGTGCGACTTGCATTTCTTCTTTGTGGCTTTCTTCTCGGCGGATTTTCTTTTCTAACAAACGAACAGAACGTAGCTGTGGGCGGTAGTTACCAGCCGCTGCAGTTACAGCATCAGCCGCGATGAAAGCATCTGCCAGTTTAGCAATTGCATCTGCACTACTATTGATGCCTTTTGAGACAGATTTTTCCATCTTCTTTGGAAGAACCGAAAGATCTAGTCCTTTTGCAGTTTGGATTGCAGCGAGTGTTTTACCACCGTCTGCCTTAAGCTGGCCCGAAACGTAATCCTCCAAACAGAATTGCATTTTCGGATTTCTTGGTGGTGGAGCTTGATCCGACAAAAAAGATACGCGATTTGGCAGATAATTCACGAGTGGTGGAAAATAACCGACAATACCCAAGGCAAACAGTTGGAGCCCAATAAATGCAATGACACCTTTATACATCGCTAGAGTCTTCACTGCAGCCGGCGCAACACCGCGCAGGTAGAAAAGCGCAAAGCCAAACGGCGGAGTAAGGAACGACGTCTGAATATTCAATCCAATCATTACGCCGAGCCAAACAGCTGTAATGTTGGCACCTGGGTCTGCCAACAAAATCGGAGCCACGATCGGAACAACAACAACCGCAATCTCGATAAAGTCCAAGAAAAAACCTAGGAAGAAAATAACTGCCATCACGATTATAAATTGGGACCAAAATCCCCCAGGCAACGACAGGAGGAATTCGCGCACCAATTCTTCACCTCCGAAGGCTCTAAAAGCAGCGGTCAACATTGCAGCGCCAAGAAGGATAATGAAGACGAGCGATGTGGTTTTCGCGGTTTCCAGCATTACCCCTTGCAGCGTGTTATCAATACGCAAAACACGGAGCCCGGACCAGATAAGGGAAATCAGCAAACCTATTGTACCGATAGTACCAATTAGGATGCCAGTAGCGTCCTCAGACGTAGACATGGCCTTTATATTCATCTCATAGTTTGACAGCGCATAGGATATTAATAGTAGCGATGCGATAGCAAAAGCCGCGGGTATATAAGTTGATTTTTTCCCTTCATTCAGCCGGTAACCCGCCATTATCATTGCACCAGCAGCGCCGATGGCACCAGCCTGATTGACAGTTGCAATTCCGCCAATGATGGAGCCAAGGACTAGAAATATCAACGCAAGCGGAGGCACCAAAGTCATTACAACCTTGACCCAAAACTGTGCGTTCATCTTACCTTGATATTTCACGGCTGGCGCTGAACTTGGTTTGATAAGTGCGTAGACAAGAATGTAAAGCATGTAGAGCCCTACAAGCACGAGACCTGGGACAAACGCACCAAGGAACATTTCTCCAGCAGAGGTTGAAGCCACATCAAAGATGGATGGCATTGACAGTTCGCCAGTACTTTCTTTGTGTAGAAGCTTTCTGGCAGAGGAGGCTTGGTCCGTGGCAGACGCTAGTTGGTCCGCAAGAATTATCAGGACGATAGAGGGTGGTATGATTTGACCCAACGTCCCGGAGGCAGCGATTGTGCCTGAAGCAAGTGATGGTGAATATCCGTTACGCAGCATTGCGGGCAATGATATGAGGCCCATCGCAACCACGGTTGCACCCAAGATCCCAGTCGTTGCTGCAAGAAGTGCACCAACAAACACAACCGAGATACCCAAACCACCGGGGATTGGGCCAAAGAGAGATGCCATTGTTAGTAGTAGGTCTTCTGCAATTTTTGAACGCTGCAGCATGATACCCATGAAAATAAATAATGGGATTGCGATAAGAGTGTCCCTCTCGACCTCCCAGAACGTACCTCGCAAGTTAATAGTCCCGGCGGAAAGCCATTGTTGCGGGCCACCAGTGTGAAAAAAAGCATCTGTACCACTGCCAAAGAGATACCCTGCCCCAGCAGCCAATCCGATCGAAATGATCGCAGCGCCTGGTAATGCGAAAGCAACGGGATAACCCGAACCAAGCGCGAAAACCATTGTTAGGACCAAAACGGCGAGAAAAAGAAGTTCCATGAAAATTGGTCCTTAGTGTGCTGGTGGCGCAACTTTGCGCTGGCCGGGTTCGTTGCGAAAATTAGCAACCGCTTCAAGGAAATAACTGGTGAATTGGATTAGCATAGTGATAGCGAAAATTCCCAAAAAAGCAGCCATCTGATATTTGACAAACAATCCGTTTATTCCAGATTGAGTGACCTCGAAATTAACAATTGGAGAGTTGATCATGGACTGCTTGCCATTCAAACCAAGTGCCAAAATTACCCAACAGGTTGTAGCCCCAAGTAGAAGAGACCCAGCGGCATTAACAAGTCCGCGCGTTTTATCAGTAAACCCTGCGTAAAGCACATCTACACGAACATGGCCTTCGTCAAAAAGTGTGTAAGCAGACGCGAATAAGAATAGCGCAGCGTACCAGTAGCGTACCAGATCGCCCATGAAAGCTTGTTCGTAAGAGAACACAAAGCGAGTGATCACAATAGTCAGCTCAGCGATTACAATCAGCAAGGCTAACCATGTAAAGCCCAATGTGCGGGTGAAAATTGCGACGACAAAACCCGCTACAATTAGAGGGATGTGGATTACTCCACCAACGTAGCGTGCACTTTTAAATTGGACCACTTGTTCAGCTGATACGATCAAGTTCCAAAGATCCTCAACGCGTAAAAACGCGATGGTTGTGTCTGTCACTCCAACAAAAAATACGCTCCAAAAGCATGCACGGACAATGTAGACATTAAGCTTGTGAATTTTTTGCGCGTCCCACCGCAAAGCAACTTTGGGGCTGCTAACAACGTATAGAGCCGCAAGAGCTACTGAAACTATATAGACAAGAACCGGAACAAGGGCACCCATTTCGCCTGATATGATGGCGGAGGCTTTGGGGAATTGGAAGCCCACGTTGAGCACGTTATTGATCAAGAAAGCGGCGAGAAATGCAATCATTGTCCAACCGGAAAGGCGAACAAGTGGAGCTGGTGTACCGTATTTTTGGACGATGACAGAAGAAGCTTCGGAAGCCATGATATTCCTTGTTGGACTCAAAAGTCCGCAAAACCTAATTATGGCGGTCACAAAGACCGCCTCATGCCAAGACGAGTATTGTCATGACGTGTTTAATATGCGGGGCAGAAAAACCCCGCATAATTTTTTTTTGGTTTATTCTGTAATGCCCAAAACGCGGTTGCGCTGATTTACATAAGTCACTTCGAATGCCGCCATTGCCGCGCCGTACTCACGCAATGCAGATTGGAAAGCATCATCGACCTTGGTTGCGAGGTCCGAATGTGCTCGTGTTTCTTCAAACACTTCAGCAGCAGCTTCACCCATTGCATCCCATACATCATCATTGAAGGCACGAACTTGTACGCCTTGCTCTTCGACCAATTTGTTGAGGTACTGACCATTCAGTGCAACAGTCTCTTCAAACTGTGCAGCGTGCTCTTCATTACAAGCAGCTTCGATTACGGCTTTCTCCCAGTTGGAAAGGCCGTTGAACCAATCCGCATTCATACCAAAAGCGAGACCACCACCTGGCTCGTGCATACCACCGGTGTAGTAGTACTTTGCTGCCTCATAGAACTTCATGAAATAATCGTTATATGGACCAACCCATTCAGTTGCGTCAATGGCTCCAGAGACAAGGTTTTCATAGATCTGACCGCCTGGCAAAGACACTGTGGACACGCCCAACTTTGACATCACATTGCCGCCAAGTCCCGGAATCCGCATTTTCAAACCTTTGAGGTCTTCTGGTGCTTCAATTTCTTTATTGAACCAACCGCCTGCTTGTGTGCCAGTAGCACCGCATGGGAAAGCTTTGAGGCCAAAACCACCAGAAACTTCGTCCCAAAGCTCTTGACCACCACCGAATTTAATCCAAGCATTCCACTCGACTGTTGTCATGCCAAACGGCACAGCAGTAAAATACGCAAATGCCGGATGCTTACCAACCCAGTAGTAATCAGCAGCAATGTATGCTTGCGAGTTACCGGAAGCAACTTCGTCAAATGAATCAAACGCGCCCACGCGCTCACCTGCCGCAAAGTAGTTTACTTTTAAAGCGCCGTTGGACAGCTCTTCAATGCGCGCAGCCAAACGCTGTGCTGAAATACCCAAACCCGGGAAATCCCGCGGCCAAGTAGATACAATTGTCATTTCCTTTGCGTGGCTTCCTGACACCGCTGGTGTAGCCAGAGCCGCAGCACCTGCACCAAGTGCAGCACTCTTTAGAAACTTACGACGTTCCATTTATGTGATCTCCTCCATGTTAAATGCAAACGAGGCGTTTAAAGCGTAAATCAACTGCCAGTCGCCACTTGCCTCTTCAACATGCAGGAATAGAGCCTAAAAAAGCAACAGCTTTTATGGGTAAACCGCCGTAGACGTTAAATTATTTTAAATATTATTCAAAAATTGTAAGAAAGCTTCAAAATACAGCAAAGATGTTGATTGAAATAACCCAGTCTAGCGCGTCAGTACACAATAGTGTACTAAATAAATTAGAAAAGATGCTCAAGGAGCCGCTCAATATCTCCCAAAATTGGTCAGGTAATTGTACCAAATGCGAATCAAATTTTCAAATTATGAAATAAAATTACAAAATTTAATCATTTAGAGACATTTTGTTGGCAAAAGGACTTGACCCCTTTCACACCCCTTAATAGTTTGAACTGCGGATAAAGAAAAAGCAGATACTTTGGTCGCTATATCGAAGCGCATTATGTGGTAACGGCAACACTCGTTTCCTCATGCATGGGCAACCCCCAACTAGGGGGTTTTTTTGTGTCTGACTGGATTTCTAACCAAACTGTGATGCGAAGCTGGAGCAACTAAATGACACGTCAGTTAACTGGAGCACAAATCGTTGTTAAAGTCTTGAAGGATCAAGGCGTCGACGTCGTCTTTGGATACCCAGGCGGTGCAGTACTACCGATTTATGACGAGATTTTTAAACAGAACGATATAAAACACGTGTTGGTACGCCATGAGCAAGGTGCAACCCATGCAGCTGAAGGATATGCGCGCGCAACGGGTAAGCCGGGTGTTGTTTTGGTAACGTCTGGTCCAGGTGCAACAAATGCTGTGACCGGCATGACGGATGCGCTCATGGACAGTATCCCTATGGTTGTTCTTACCGGGCAAGTGCCGACTTTTATGATAGGGAACGATGCGTTTCAAGAAGCAGACACTGTTGGTATCACGCGACCTTGTACAAAACATAACTGGTTGGTTCGCGAAACCGATAATTTAGCGCAAACTATGCATCAAGCATTTCATGTAGCTACATCTGGCCGCCCTGGCCCCGTTTTAGTTGACATCCCAAAAGATGTTCAATTTGCTAACGGTAACTACATAAACCCAGCAAAGGCCAACAAAGGCCACTATTCCCCTCGCGTCAAAGGCGACATAGAACAAATCACTGCACTTGTGAATCTGATCGAAAACGCAGAAAAGCCAATTATCTACTCGGGAGGTGGCGTAATCAACTCTGGCCCGGCAGCTTCCGCGCTGTTGCGCGAGCTGGCTAATTCGACAAAATTTCCGGTGACTTCAACTCTTATGGGGCTCGGTGCCTATCCAGCGTCCAGTGATCAATGGTTGGGCATGCTTGGAATGCATGGTACGTATGAGGCCAATATGGCCATGCACGGGTGTGATCTGATGATCAACGTTGGTGCTCGGTTTGATGACCGTATCACGGGAGTGGTTAGTGCGTTTAGCCCAAATTCAAAGAAGGCACATATCGACATCGATCCATCTTCGATTAACAAAGTCATCACAGTAGATGTTCCAATAATTGGTGATTGTGGCCATGTGCTTGAGGACTTGTTAAAGATCTGGAAGTCGCGTGGACGTAAGACACAGGCTGGTTCAGTACAAAAATGGTGGAATCAGCTGAAGGAATGGCGCGCTGTAAACTGTCTAAGTTTCGAACAAAAAGGCAATATTATCAAGCCTCAATATGCTCTTCAACGGTTGGAGGCATTGACCAAAAAACATGACCGTTATGTGACGACTGAAGTTGGCCAACACCAGATGTGGGCTGCACAATTTATGGACTTTAATGATCCAAATCGCTGGATGACATCGGGCGGGCTCGGCACGATGGGCTATGGTTTTCCTGCGTCGATTGGTGTGCAAATGGCCCACCCCAAAAGTCTGGTCATTAATGTGGCCGGTGAAGCCAGCTGGCTGATGAACATGCAGGAACTTGGAACAGCCATCCAATATCGTTTGCCCGTAAAGCAGTTCATTTTGAACAACGAACGTCTGGGCATGGTGCGCCAATGGCAGGAATTGCTTCACGGCGAACGCTATTCATCAAGCTGGTCGGAAGCCCTGCCCGATTTCGTGAAATTGGCCGAAGCGTTTGGAGCGAAAGGTATTCAGGTACAAGATCCTGCAGATCTCGACGAAGCCATTATAGAAATGATTAATTACGAAGGTCCTGTTGTATTTGATTGCCAAGTCGAGAAGCATGAGAACTGTTTCCCCATGATCCCGTCTGGCAAGGCGCATAATGAAATGTTACTTGGCGATGCCTCAACAGAAGGCGCCATCGAGGCCAGTGGCGCAGTAATGGTTTAGTCCATTTTTCTTCCACTTCACCTAAGCTAGGGAAAAACACAATGAAGGTAAAAAAAGGCACATCACGGAGAAGCGCATACAATCTACAGAGCCTTTATGGCGATGAGATCGAAACCCATACGCTTGCAGTGATTGTGGACAATGAGGCGGGAGTATTAGCCCGGGTGATCGGTTTGTTTTCGGGGCGTGGATACAACATCGAAAGCCTGACCGTTGCTGAAATCGATCATCAGGGTCATCGCTCGCGCATCACCGTTGTCACCACAGGTACCCCCGCAGTGATTGAGCAAATCAAAGCGCAGCTCGGTCGTTTGGTTCCGGTACATGACGTAAAAGACTTGACCGTCGAAGGCCCTAGTGTCGAGCGCGAGTTAGCACTTATTAAGGTTGCAGGCAAAGGAGACATGCGGGCCGAAGCGCTGCGCGCCGCAGAGGTTTTCCGCGTGAAAGTTGTGGATAGCACACTTGAAAGCTTTGTATTTGAAATCACTGGTGCGCCCGAAAAGATCGACGCCTTCACCGAAATGATGCGACCACTTGGCTTAGTCGAAATTGCTCGCACCGGCGTGGCAGCCATCATGCGCGGGAAGTAAGGAATCCAGTCGGCAATATTATTTTAGCGCAACACCTGACAAAAACTACTCTAAGGCCTTCTTGCGCTCAGCAAAGCAGTCTTAGTCCTCTAGTATGAATTACACACTTTTTGGAATGCAAAGTTTTTAATGGCGCCACTCACAAATTTTATTCCGAATTAGGCAACGTCCAAAGGAAAACGCCTTTTTTGAAACAATAGCCAAATCTTACTGCTTCTTTAAACCAAAGCATTTAAAATTTATAAAATTCCGCCAGTCTTTTCTTTATCGATGATAATCGTCAAAAAATTGCAGAGTAGGCATAGGGTTAATAATTATTTAACGCGCAAATCACAAAGATGCGAGATTAATGCCCGCAATGATGCTGGCATGTTGCGTTTTTGTGGATAGAGGACGTTAATATCCAACTGCGGAAAGTTAAAGTCCTCTAAAATTGGCATCAATGTGCCTTTTTCGAAGGCATCCCCAACGATAAAGTCGGGCAGCACCGCAATTCCTTGTCCATTGATCGCGAGAGAACGGTTATAATGACCTGAATTGGAGGAGTAACGGCCCACTATGCGCTTACGCACTTGTTGGCCGTTATGCATCGCGACCCACTCAGAGCCAGAGGCATAATTATTATAAAGAATACATTGATGATTGGTCAGATCGTCGAAGTCAGCGGGCTCACCATGTTTTTTAATATAACTTGGTGCAGCGCACATTAGAATGCTAGTGATACCAATTTTACGTGCGAACAACGTACTATCATCTAAAACTCCAATGCGAATTGCCGCATCAAACCCCCCCGAAATTAAATCGACACGATTACTCGAAAGGTTGAGAACCAGATCAACATCACGATTCTGC
>DLZA01000346.1 GCA_003447515.1 Paracoccaceae bacterium | reverse complement strand
CCCTTCACCCGCACCACTATTCCCTTGTGGATCGACGCTATCTACAGTTATTCCTGAGCAAAGGTAATTTTTGTAGGGTACTGTAGGGGTCAATCAACAGCGCAAAATGCGCTGTACGACGCAAATGCGCTATAATTTGCGCTGTACGTTCAGGTTTTTTTTGGTCCCTTCTATCTGTCAATCAACAACAGACCTTAGATAGTCCGGTGTCAGGTGAATATAGTTTTTTCGCACAGTATCCACAGTATCACCCAAAAATGCTGCGACTTGTTCAATTGGCTTGCCATCGATAACAGCATTGGTCGCCCATGTGTGACGGAACACGTGCGCGGACAATCCATCAATCTGTAATTCTTTGCCGACACGTTTGATTGCTTCGTGGCAATCGTTAACAGAATCACAGACATAATCGTTAACCCGCTCTTCGTGATATCTTGCAAGTAATGGTATTAGTCTTGAAGATATCGGGACTGGCGGACGGCGTTTAATAGTTTGGTTGCGGCCATAGGGATTAAAAGTGATTATACGTCGTTCGAAGTCAACTTGTTCCCACTTCAGCTCTAGAATTGCAGTTTTTCTTTGGGCTGTCTCCATTGCCAATGTGATAAATCGCCCGACCTTAGATATTCTGTTACTAATTGCTCTCCCAGGGCCCTGCCAGACTAAGGCTGAACAAAATTGTCGTAATTGTTTAATCTCAGCTTGATTGAGTACCCGATCACGTGGTGCCACAGCTTGTGGCGGCTCAATGAATGGAATGATGTCACGTGATAGACGCCGTTCACGCGGTTCAACTCGAGTACACATAAAGCCAAGGCATGCCCGGAGCTTTGTCATCTCGTGTCTAATAGTGGCATCACTTGCGCAATTCCTTCCTATCTGGGCAGAGCGTCTCAGCTCAATATAAACTGCACTTTCATTCCTTGTTATTTGGCTGACTCTCATTTTTCCAAAGTAGGCGTTTAGATTATTTACCACTGCCGGATAGCGATTTTCTGATAGCATGCGGCCGCGTATCCACTGATCCATCCAATACTCCAAGCAATCTTGTATGTAGGGATCTTCTTCTATGTATGTGTCCTTCCTTCTTTGTTCGAGCCAACCCTCGAATCGCAACTCTGCTTTGAAGAGATTGTTTGTTCTAAGGCTGACCCGCTGACTTCTGCCGTTCCTTGAGTAAAATATGTAATAATTGCCTTTGAAGTCTGGAGCTATCCGTGGGGGGAGTCGTTTCGCCATTTTTCCTCCTTAAATATTGGATTTCAGGATTCTTTTAGTTTACAAACTGTCCGGTGAAGAGACTGTTGTGTTCGCGGTTTTATTAATTTGTCGATAGTGTATGCTTTAAGAGTCTACAAGACAAGCTGTCTTGTTTAAATTATTTGGTTTACAATTATTCTTCTTGTTCGTTCAATATCTGCATCACGCGGATGGCTTTTTCTATACTTACCTTTGTATTCACAGTCAGCCACATTGAGGATACATCACCATCTACGGACTTGACTTGAAAGGTAGGGTTTTCAATGGTTGCAGCCTGCGCGGAGTAATTTGGAAACAAATCATCTGGTTCAATCTGCAAGGCTTCGGCAATTTTTTCGAGGTTTTGCGGTGTTGGTACGCTTCTTCCTCGGACATACTGGCTGATACTGTCTCTTCCTAATCCGGATCGGCGCGCAAGTTCGGATTGATTGATCTGCTGGCTAAGAAGTTGCTGGTATAGACGTCTACCAAACTCCTGCTTGCGGATTGTCTTGTTGCTCAAATCTACTGCTCCATCCTCAGATGGCTTGCTGCGAGAGGCGATGTTTTTCATGTTTGGGCCATTACCTGGTCAAGGGTGGGTGAGACATTGTTTACTGATGTGGGCGACTCAATCAACACAAACCCTAGTTAAATTGTCAATTCATTGCCAGCGTTTGTTCGTAAGATAGCGATCAGAGTATCTCCACTAAATTTCCACGCTTTATTTTTGACAAACCCAAAGTGGAAGATGCGGCCTTAAGTGGGTTTATGATCCACACATTTACGGATAAACCGCCAATGCTGGAAGAAGCGCAGCAGCTGGTCGGAGGGCTGGTTGAGATGGTGCAAACCGACATTCCCGACACCCAAATCATGGTGAATGAAGAAGGCTATATGCACGGATCAGAGCCAAAAACTGGGCCAAGCAACTCGGATTAAACTGGGCCGAAATACGCGCAGAAGTGCTGTCCGGTGACTACGAAAACGCGGTCAAAACCATGCAAAAACACTTCGGTCATGTGGCTGAATTTAACGACACAAAATAAGCGGCTTGCGGGAGTAGTGAATTTGCACATTATAACTGTAAAAAAGCAAATTGCGGGGGGTATGCGGGTGGTATGCGGGTAGTGTGCGGTGAGTAATCCCCCATACCCCCTATACACTACTCCCGCAACATTCCCGCAACATTCCTCGCCACCGCGTTGAGCGCGGTTTGAACAACGCTACAACGGATCAACGAAATGCCAAAATCACGATACGCAAATGTTAAGCGAAATTCGAAAACCAAAAAAAAAGATGCGGATGAAAGTTGGTCCGCACCAGCAATGTGGTCGGATGACCGCTACAAGGTGGTTAAGAGTGCCTTTGATGCGGTGGATGAAGTCGCGAAAAAAAACTTCTCACGGTAAGAGTTTAGATGCTGCAAAAAGATTTACGGTTGCGAAAAGTAAAATCCCCCACCCTTGGAGGGATGGAGGGCTTACACTTTCCTTACGACTTAGCGTGTCAGGCATGTATTGCCGCCTCCGTGTAAGCATCAGTGATTGAGTTTAAATCTGATCAATTCCAAATCCTTAACAGGAAAGCCAATGTGCTATATTCGTAGATCTGCTGCTTGTGACCGTTCACCAATATCAACAAAGCCGTGAAATATGCGTTATATCGAGAAGCTGCATCATTAACGTTCCATTCCCCGTTTATTGTCAGCGCCTTGCGCAGTGCTTTGCTTAGCGAAATTGATTGTTTGTAGCGGCTGACTGTCACTTGAGACCAAGACGTCGCCTGAAGCCCGCTCTGAGCGCATCTATCGTTTGATTGGCTTCCTGTCCACTAAATGTTGACTGTAGCTGCTGTAGGGCCTCTCTCAGGCGCTCTAAGCGTATCTATGGCTAAGATGCCTTTGCTCAGTCCTAAGGAGACCAAATGATTTGCATGGGAGGAAATTTGAATGAGTACCTTTACGGCTAATACTGCAGCAGATTTCTGGCAACCTAGCTTCAGGCGGTCAAAATGCCCTAATTCATCCAAGAGCGATTTGTTTCCGACGCAAAACCATCGCTGGTAGCTATCGGACAGATGGGACGTGTGCGTGGCTATCACCAGCACTCAGTTTAGCTTTGGCACTCATGGCTAAGCGCCTGTTTTAGATTGTGAGTTTCGGTTATCTGAAGCATGCTGCCAGACTGTCGGTGATTTGTATGCCGCGTACATTTTGTTATAATTCATGCGTGTTCACATAAGCAGATAGGATTTCAACCGATGGGAATGATCCGCAAAAGATCAATTACGGAACAGCAAAAAGATTTTATCCGCTACCACGTAGCAGAACGTCGAAACGCCACTGATGCCGCTCGTCTGGCGGGTTATGCCTTCCCAAAACAAGCAGCTTACGAATTGACCAGGAACCCCGCGATTTTGCCCCTAATGCGGCGGTCGAGACAAGCATTGTACCAGGGAGAACTTGCCAATCTGGCAGGTTATACCCTGCGAATGATCATGCTCGACCCCGATGCGCCGGCAAGTGCCAAAGTGTCTGCAGCGCGCACAGCTTTGGAGCTGGCTGGCGATTTGGGCAAGGATGCTGAAAACAGCATATCAGGCAATAATTTTGCGGAGATGACGCCAGATGAGCTGAGCGGGATGATAGGGCGATGGGAAACTGAGCGATCAGGACTTCTGCAGAATACTACGGCGCAAAAATGCTAATAAACCTAACGAAAACAACAGATCAAGTAGCCCGATAAGGACTATTTGGTGCTGTAAACCCGCTAGGTTAGGGGCGTTCAGTCACCCCACCCCCTAGGCCGGTCCAAATGGACTTCGCGTGACTATCATTGGTGTCTAATCAAATTTTATGGGTTTCTCGATTTTCCAGTGTTGTTTGTAAACTTTGCAAAGTTTACTTGATTTATGAGTGCCACTGATCCTTCAAGACATAGCATATGGCTAATTAGAACTGTTAAAACAGTTTCTTAACGCAGTAATTCACTAGTAGTTTATTTTCTTTATTCAGCACCTAACTTTGTTCTTCTCTCGCGGCCCAAAGCGCACCGCGGCGGATTATTTCTGTGACTTGCGGGACTTTGAGGTCTTCTAAACGGTGGCCGATTGAGCAGTAAAATACCCGTCCCTTATCCCATCTACGTTTCCAAACCACTGGGATAACCGTGCCTTCGATCCACCATAGGTGATCGCCGGAAAACGTGGTGGTGGCCAAAACTTCGTTAGAGGGGTCGGTCAGCAAGTAATACTGTTCTGAATATAGCCGAAAACTGCGGATATCTTTGACAATCGGATCATCAGGGCGGGTGATGGTGACATCATAATCGACGAAATCATCTGATGGCACCAGATTGTCTGGCCAACCGGGGGGGTGGGCGACAAACTGGCCCCCGATCAGAAAATGATAAGTTGGGCGGTCACGAAACGCGTCGCCCATATGGCCGTGCCATCCAGCCAACCCACACCCATCGCCAATCAGCTTGAGCAGCCCGTCTTCTTCAGGCTTTGTCATATTTCCAAATTCTGGCCGGTGCGCAGACCGTGCACTGGACCAGATCGGCACAATCAGATCGATATCGGCGAGCGAGGTGGGATCGGCCAGTGGTGCCAAAGTGGTGTAGACATCGACATCAAAATCCTCGTCGCGAAGCAACGCCTCGCACCAATCGCTAAAATTAGTGGGACTGTGACCTTCCCAGCCTCCGACAAATAGAGCTGCTTTCATGGGGTTTTCTCACGCAGATAATGAATGATTGATGCCATATCGCGGGCGTCAAACCCCGCTTGGCTGGCGTTTTGTAAGGTATTGCGGGTCAGGGCAGCTTGGGGCGCCTGAACCCCAAGTTTCTCTGCCAGTTCGGTTGCTAACCGCATATCTTTTTCTGCAAGAGCAACGGTAAAAGATACCTCTTGGTTGGCCTCGTCGAGATATAGATTGCGGCGGTACGACAACATGGGGGCGCAGGCGGCTGAGGCCTCAAGTGCGTCATAGGCTAGTGGCAGATCGATGCCTCCTGCGACCGCAAGGTTCAACGCTTCTGAAGCGCTTTGGTTCAATCCGTGGATCACCGCGTTAATTGCTAATTTCATTATTGATCCAGCACCTTGACGCCCCAAAGCAAAGGTTTGCTTACCCATGGCGTTAAACAGGGGCGCGATTGGTGCGATTTGTGCCTCGTTTGCTCCAGCCATAATCATCAGCATTGCGTCTTTGGCCGCTTGTGTGGCCCCTGATACGGGGGCGTCAATCAACAAGCGTGTGCCTGCTTGGGTCTGCAAATGTGCCAGATGGGCGGGGCTGATCGTGCTCATCTCAAGAAAAATCTTCGCGCCACCTGGTGTTGAAAACAATCCCTCGGCGCCCAAGTAAACCAACTGTGAGGCTCTGTCATCTGCCAGCATTGTCACCACGACTTCGGCTCTGCTGGCAAGATCTGTGGGTGACCCCGCTGCCGCAGTTCCCGTGTCTTGACAGAATTGCGTGAGTTTTTTTGGGTTGCGGGTCCACACGGCCACATCGTGGCCCGCAGCCACCAAATTACGCGCCATATGGGTGCCCATACGTCCCAAACCGGCAAAGCCAACCCGCATCTGGTTACCCCGTTTGTTGAATGGTGAGCCAGTGCGGTTACTGGATGCACCAGCCGCCATCAATATGGATCATCTGGCCGGTCATATAATCGCTGTCATGGCTTGCCAAAAAGGCTGCGGTGCCTTGAACGTCAGTGGGATATGACACGCGTTTGATCACAAGTTCGTTGTTCACGATATCTTCATAGGCCTGACCGGCCCGCTCTTTGAAGCCGATCTCGACGAGGTCTTTGTCAAGCTGTTCCCAAAGTGGCGTTACGACCACGCCTGGTGCATAGCCATTGACCGTGATGTTGTGTTCGGCCAGTCCGACAGCCCCGCAGTGGGTCAGCGCCAAACACCCGTATTTTGACGTGCAATAGACGGTCACATCTACCAGCGGCTTGCGCGATGCGATGCTGCCCACGTTGATCAGTTTATAGACATGTTCTTGCGGGCCTTGCGCAATCATTTGCCGCGCGGTTTCCTGCATGCCAAGCCACATGGCTTTGGTATTCACGGTCATAATCATATCCCAGTTTTCTTCGTCAATATCCATGAAAAACCGGGGCTTGTTCACGCCAGCGTTAAACAGACCAATGTTAATCATACCAAAGGCGTCGACGGTTGCGGCAACGGCGGCGGCATTATCTTCGCGTTTGGTTACGTCCATTTTAACCGCAATGGCTTTGCCGTTGCCACTGGCGTTGATTTCGTCCGCTACATTTTGTGCGAGATCTACGTCGAGGTCGCCGAGACAAATATTGGCGCCCTGCGCGGCGAAATGTACTGCGTTCGCGGCGCCCATGCCCTGTGCGGCGCCCGTGATCAAGATGTTTTTCCCAGCTAATCTTTTGGTATCCATGATAGGGTCGCTCCCGAAACGTTGGTGTATGGTTAGAGTTACTCTACAGTCGGCGTCTGGGCGGGCAGTTGGAATTCAAATGTCATCCAGATTGAATATATTACATCCAAGCTGGATAAGTTATATCTTAGAAAAGTGGGCTTATCCTGTTTCTATGCTGTTAGGCCTGAAAATTGGCCCCAATGTCACATGGGAGGATTATTATGTCTTATTTTACAAAATCAATGGGCGTGCTCGTTGCGGCGGGGCTCACAGTGGGCTCTTTATCCAGTGCCGCGTTCGCAGCTTCGATTGTCTCGTTTAACGGACCGGCAGGCGAAGCCTACATTGGCCGCTTTATCAAAGGTATCAAAGACACGGCGGAACTGAAGGGTTACGACATCAAAGTTTATGAGAATCAGTTCAATCAGGCAGAGCAAGACCAACAGGTGCAGCAAGTGTTGTCCACTGGACAATTGCCTGATGTATTCATCTGGTGGCCTTCTGACGCGGTTGCTGGCCTTGGATCGCTGCGCGCTCTGGCTAAAACCGGCATTCCTGTTTTGAAAATCAACCAATTGCCCAACGAGCAAGATAAGCAGTACATCTTTGGTTACGCTGGTCCAGATGACCGTCTGCGGGCGCGTAATGCGGGCTATATGATGCGTGAAGCGGCAGCGGCGAAGAAGGCGGCAGGAGGCACAGGTTTCAACGTACTGGCGCTGTCGTATCCGCATTCATACGGCGGCTATGGTTTGTCGATCAATGCATTCAAAGAGGCGATTGCCGGGTCTGATCTGGAAATTATTGGCGACGTTGACGAAGGATTTGGTCAGGCAAACGGTTATAAAGGTGCGGCGAAGATGATCGCAGCGTTGCAGGGGCAAAGCATTGACTTCGTCTATGGTATGGATGATGCGATTTTGACTGGTGGCATCAAGGCGCTGGAAGAAGCCGGATTGGTCATGGGCAAGGACGTGATCGCAGTGGGCACGGTTTGTAATGGTGATAAGCAGTTGATCGAAGAAGGTAAGCAGTTCGGCACCACGCTGCAGTCACCCCTTCATGAGGGCCAGTTGGCGATTAAAATGGTTGAAGAGTACCTCAATACCGGCAAGCTTGAGAATTATATCAATTTCACACCAAACCCCTCTGTGACAGCAGACACAATCGAAACCACAGCATTGCGTGGTTATGATGGTAAGCTTTACACGATTGAAGAGCTTTGCTCGGGCGCTTGGGGCGGATAATAAAATATAAACCTTGTGGCTGCCTGAGCGTGTCTTTGGCAGCCACATTTTTTTTGTTGGATATGGCGTATGACACCGTTGCTGAAACTGTCATCTATTAAGCGGTCTTTTGGGGCGATACACGCACTTAATGGTGTGAATTTCGAAATTAATATCGGCGAAATTATGGGGCTGGTCGGTGAAAACGGGGCTGGTAAATCCACATTGGTGAAAATTATTAGCGGCTTTGATGATGGCTATACTGGGTCGTTTGCACTGAACGGAGCTGAGGTGCGGTTTGCCAACCCTTCGCGCGCAGAACGCTCTGGTATTGCGATCGCCCAGCAAGAGTTGAGCTTGATTCCATCGATGAGCGTGGCAGAGAATATTTTCATTTCGGGCGACAGTGTGCCGACGATTGCGACCCGACGTGCGCTGGCACTCAAGGCCGCACCCTTTTTGGAAGAGGTCGGATTGGACAATGTAGATGCCTTGATGGCGGTGAACCGATTATCGGTGGGCGAACAGCAGTTGGTTGAAGTGGCGCGCCTCTTGGCCCAAGAACCGCAGATCCTTATCTTGGATGAGCCGACAGCGGCGCTGGGCGAAAGTGATTCAATCCGTATTCTTGGGATGGTAAAACGTCTGGCGAAACGCGGCAAATCAATTATCTACGTCAGCCATAGAATGGACGAAATTTTTCAGATTTGTGACCGGATTACCGTGTTGCGTGATGGAGAAAGCCAGGCCCCGCAGCCGGCATCAAAATTGAACGTTGCGTCTTTGGTTGAATTAATGCTTGGCCGCGAGTTGGTGAATATGTTTCCCGCTCATGGCGACGTTACACGCGATAAACCGCTTCTTGCAGTGCGCGACCTGTGGCCGGATGGGACTCTTGAGCCATTTAATTTTGCGGTATATCCTGGCGAAATTCTGGGTCTCGCGGGTCAGCTAGGATCCGGTTCTGGCGATGCTTTGGCGGTTATTGGCGGTGCAAAATCGTGTCGCGGCGGCGAAATTTCTTATGAGGGAGATGTGTTTTTGCCAGCCTCCCCAACCGAAGCGATTGCGCGCGGGATTGCGTATTGTTCAGATGACCGCAAAGTGGACGGGTTATTCCTGGGTCGTCCAATTCTTGAGAATATGACCTCTCCGGCACTCAAATCGTTTTCCCGCTATGGAATTTTAGAGCACCAAAAAGAACGTGAACAGGCTTTTGCAAATGGTAAAAAATTTACGGTAGATGTTTCGCGTATGGATGCCGAAGCGGGGGTTTTGTCGGGCGGAAATCAACAAAAAGTTGCATTAGGAAAATGGCTTGCGATCAACCCCAAAGTCCTGTTGGTGAATGAACCCACCCGTGGGGTTGATGTGGGCGCGCGAGCAGAGATTTACCAAAAGCTGCGCGATTTGGCCAACGAAGGTACGGCGGTAATTTTTGCCTCGACCGACATTCAAGAGGTTGCCGGGTTGGCAGACCGCGTTGTCAGTTTTTACCGCGGGATGCAGGTTGGTGAAATTGCTCAAGAGCAGATTACAGCCGCAAGTATTCTACAGCAGATCACGCATCCTTTTGACGATGTTCCACAAATGGCGGAGATGGCAAAATGAGCGCCCCGATAACTCAACCCACGCCTAATTGGCTGGAACGGATGGTGCGGGATTATTCCGCTTTTGTCGTGGCGCTCGTCGCCGCTTTTATGGTGATCTTTTTTATTGGGATGGCCACAGCACCGAACTTTTTGACGCTGTTCAACCTTAAGACAATCATTCGCGACGCCGCTTTGGTGGGCATTATGGCCATCGGGCTGACCTTTGTGACCCTGTCGGGGAACTTCTTTTTGCTCTCGTTGAAAGAGACCGCTGCACTGTCGATTGTGGCTTTCGCCACCTCAATGTCGGCAGGCTATGGCTTTGAGATTTCTTTTTTGTTTACCATGGTGATTGCCTTGATTTCGGGCATGTCGCAGGGGGTTTTGATCGGTTTAGGAGGTAATCCAATCGTGGTGACCTTAGGGGCTGCGGGCTTGTTATTTGGCCTAGGCTCTTATTGGAGCGATAACCTGGTGATTTCATTCCGGCGCCCGCATGGCGCGGAATGGCTGGGAACGGGGTCTTTTCTGGGGCTGCCGAATATCACCGTTGCTTTCATCTTAATTGCAATCGCGGCAGAGATGACGCTCCGGTATACAACGTTTGGGCGACAGGTTTATCTGATCGGTGCGAACCGGGCTGCCGGCAAAGCCACAGGGCATGAGAACTTTGGAATGGCGATTAAAACCTGCGCGATAGCGTCGGTCTGTGCCGCCTTTGTGGCGATCGCTTTTTCGGCGCAGGTCTCAAGTGCTCATGTGAATTACTTTTCCTCAGAGTTCGGGTCTTCGGGGGATATGACCATCATGGTCATCGCAACCGTGATGGTTGGCGGTAATTCGATTATGGGTGGTTACGGATCGACTTTGCGCTCAAGTTTTGGTGCGGTTTTTATCTCGACGGTGGATAATATGATGGTTCTGCATGGCTTTAACTCTGGCCCTAGGGTGCTGGCAGTGGGTTTGATGATTGTGTTCTCCATTATGGTTTTCGCGCTTGTACGGCGCGGCAGCAGATCACAAGAGTGAGGAATATGGGCATGGACAAGATCAAAAATTGGGTTGTTGAAAACCACGATTTAGCTTTTGCGATATTACTGGCAATTTGTGTGTATGGATATTTTGCGCTGACCAACGAATACTTCGCAACGCACCGAACCGGTTTTGCAATCATGGAACGGTTTGCGGTTCTTGGTCTTGTTGGACTTGCATTGACATTGTGCATTATTGCCGGTGAGATTGATCTGTCGATCGGGTCTAATGCCGCGCTTGCTGCAGTTGTTGTAGTGCGGTTCACCGATAGTCTGGGGGCGTTTCCGGCGCTGTTTATTGCGGTTTCGATCTCGACGTTAATTGGTGCTATTCAAGGCTATTTCATTGCTTATTTGAGAGTGCGTGCCATTGTTCTAACTGTTGGGACGTTGATGCTTTTGCGCGGTGTGGCCTTGTTTGCGGCGGAAGAAAAGACCGTCATGTTGACAGATTTTCGCGTGCCCGACTTCATTTCCACCAAAATGCTGTGGTATTTTTCGCCGGCCAGTCTTCTTGTGATTGCGATGTTTGTGGTCGTGGGCTTATTTATGTCCTACACCCGCTATGGGCGCGAAATATATGCTATTGGTGGGGCCCGAAAAGAAGCGGTTGCCGCGGGCATTGATCTCAAGCGTCCAATGATCATTGTGTTTGCCATTTCTGGGCTTTGTGCCGGGCTTGGCGGTTGTATCATTGGTTTGCGGTCTGGGACGGCTCAGGCGCTGGGATTGCAATATGTCCTACTTGCCGGGACGGTCGCGGCGTTTATCGGTGGTGTTTCAATCCTTGGTGGCAAAGGAGGCGTGATCGGGGCTGCGATCGGAACCTTGACGGTGAACTTTTTGAACACTGGTTTGGTGTTCAATGTCACCCCGGCATTTATGGTTCAACTATATCTTGGCGTGCTGCTGATGATTGTGATTATGTTTCAAACTGGCAGTCGGATTTTTGATGACTACCAACGGCGACAACAAATCTTGTTCGATGTTGATGCGCGCAAGGCACCACTGCTTGCGCGTAAAGCTGAAAGCCTGAAGCGTCAATAAAATATCCATTTTAGATAAATCCATATTGGAAATAATAAAATGGATGCGTATCTCTGTCACGTAGCCTTCACGCGGAGAGTGATAGATGCCGACATCAGATACACCGGGTGCATGGCGCCGGCATCCCAATCAACTGTTGCGTGGTCGCCCTGAAGGTCCATATGAAACGGCGGATAAAAAGCTCAAAATTGGGGTCTCAAATCAAGAGATGGAACGGTTCCTCGATTTTATGGAGCAGTTCGAAGTTGAGACCGATCGTGCACTGTCGATCAAAAGAGGCTACAGTGAAGTTCGTTTGTTGGCAACATTAGTACGCAACCATCTGGGCGGAAAAACCTCTACCAGTTCGTCTTTGGTAGGCGCTTCAGGGTTAACTTACGGCACTGCAGTGCGGGCGCTTGAGTCGATCGAAAGCAGAGGCCTGTTGTTGCGCCGGGCAAGAACCGCCACCGGTAAATCGTTTTCCCTGCATCCAACCGAGAAACTGATGATGGAATGGCAGGAACTGGCGCGTCGGT
This sequence comes from Paracoccaceae bacterium, assembly GCA_003447515.1. GTDB lineage: Bacteria > Pseudomonadota > Alphaproteobacteria > Rhodobacterales > Rhodobacteraceae > Amylibacter. Next base: position 5,041 of record DLZA01000346.1, on the reverse strand, counting down.
TTCGAGCCATTATTGGCAGCACCTATGATGCCGGTCCCGATAGTAAAAATAGCGGATATTATTTTGGCTCCTCCTATGCCCCGGGCAATGTGTTGCCGCCGCTAGCAAGCTTGACGACTAAATTACCGATCAATGGCGACCTGAGATTGTTGGAACATGCAGACCCCACGTTTATGGCGATGCACGCGTTGAAGAAACAGTTTGAAAGTATTTTTGGCGTCAATATCAAAAGCCGTGCTCTGTCAATTGACCGTTTGCGCAATGAAATTTTGGAAAATGCAAAACTCCCGAAATCACGCTATGACATCGTGGCTTGTGATACGCCTTGGTTTGGAGAAATGGCTGAGGCTGGGCATTTTCTGCCGATCCATGATTATATGCGTGATAGTGGTTTTGACACGTCGGATTTTCATCCTGAGGCGATTGCCAGCGCCCGGTACCAGAACCTGCAATACGGCTTGCCAGTTCAGACCACGCCTGAATTGCTGGTCTATCGGCGGGATGTTTTTGCTGCGCATGGTTTAAAGCCACCGCACACCATTGCTGATACTTTGCACGCCGCGCAAACGCTGCATGATCCGTTCGGCGGTATGGCCGGCATCGCGTGGAATGCGGCGCGGGGCACGCCGATGGGGCATTCATTTTTATTCGTAATCGCATCGTTTGGGCAACCAGTTTTGAACCTTGCAAAAACTGCGCTGGGTTTTGATGGTGAAAACGTGCATGGCGAAAATTATCGCCCGATGTTTGACACGCCCGATGCGCGCGATGCGGCCGAATATCTGCGGGAGCTGATGCAATATTCGCCGCGGGGTATTTTGAACATGTCATGGTTTGAACGCGCGCGCTCCTATGCGGTGGGAGATTCGGCAATGGCATATTGCGCCACCTTGTTGGCGCCACTGTTCGAGTTAGATAAATCGTCCCCCGCTTGGAAAAAAACCGAATACCTGCCTTTGCCCTTTGGCCCCAAAGGTCGACCGATCGCACCCTTGGGTGGATACGCTTTGGCAATTCCTTCCAACATCGCTCCGGAACGAATTGATCCAATTTGGACAGCTTTGCAGTCGCTTACCTCGGCACATACTGTAAAGCTGTATATCGAAAACGGAAGCTTGGTCAGCCCGCGGTTCAGTGTCAGCCTTGACCCCGAGGTGCAGCAGATTTCACCCTTGATTTCGATCGTGGATGAAATGGCACGCTGTGGGGTCTTGCAGATGTGGCCGCGTCCCCCTGTGCCCGGAATAAGTGATGTCATCGCCATCGTTGGCGAGGAGATGCATGACGCCTTGCGTGGTGACAAATCCATATCCGACGCCTTGGCTAATTCACAAAACCGTGCCGATGCTTTGATGCGTTCGCACGGCCATTACTAGGATAGCCCTGAGCATATGGGCGTTGAGGAGAAGACTTATGAATACCACGGCGCTGAACCCCCGCATTCTACAACCCGGCGATATTGATCCAAACTGGCGTTGGGATAAACATGTACCGGCATGGGGACACACGGCTGTGGATTTTGAGCGCCGGGTCGATCATGACCGGCTGCGCCGCTATCGGCTGAGCCGTTCGAAAGACGCTTTGAAAAGGTCGCATTGCGGCTCGCTGTTGATGTTTGACGTCAACAATATTCGTTACGTATCAGGCACAAAAATTGGCGAGTGGGAGCGCGATAAAATGTGTCGCTTCTGTCTGCTTTCTGGAGATGAAGAACCCTACGTGTGGGATTTCGGCTCGGCTGCAGTTCATCATCGAGAATATTGCGATTGGCTTGACCCAGACCGGATGTTGGCCGGTGTTGTTGGCATGCGCGGCACAATCCCCCCAAGTTTTGGCTTGGTGAAACGTTATGCCGAAGAAATTGCAGGTTTGATCAGGAAAGCCGGCATGGCGGACATGCCGGTGGGGGTCGATTATGCTGAGACCGCGATGTTCTTTGCCCTGCAAGAGGCAGGCCTCAATGTTGTCGATGGTCAACAGATTATGCTGGGTGCCCGGGAGATTAAAAACATTGATGAGTTGCAGTTGCTTAACCAAGCGGCTGCGATGGTGGATGGCGTTTATCACATGATCTATGAAGAACTGAAACCCGGTGTGCGTGAAAACGATATTGTCGCGATGTCCAACAAAATGCTGTATGAAATGGGCTCGGATGATGTCGAGGCGATCAATGCAATTTCTGGCGAACGCTGCAACCCGCATCCGCATAACTTTACTGACCGTCTTTTTCGGCCGGGTGATCAAGCCTTTTTTGACATTCTGCAATCCTATCAGGGCTATCGCACCTGTTATTACCGCACATTTAACATTGGGCGTGCCACACCGGGGCAAAACGACGCATATATCAAGGCGCGCGATTGGCTGGATGCGGCGATCGCTTTGATTAAACCGGGGGTGACCACCGACAAAATTGCCGCCGTGTGGCCCACAGCTGAAAGCCTTGGTTTTCCAAATGAACTTGCAGCGTTCGGCTTGCAGTTTGGCCACGGCCTGGGATTGGCCCTGCATGAGCGGCCAATTATCAGTCGCGCGGTCAGTTTCGAAAATCCAATGGAAATTCAGACCGGCATGGTGTTTGCGCTGGAAACCTATTGCCCAGCCTCTGACGGCTATTCTGCGGCGCGGATTGAGGAAGAAGTGATTGTCACAGACAGCGGATGTCAGGTGATCAGCCTTTTCCCGGCAGAAGAGCTGCCGATCGCGAACCGGTACTGAGGTGGAGTTGATGGCAAAGCCGGCACAGAAAAACTCGGACGCCTATCTGCATATGTATCGTCAAATGGTCAAAATTAGGGTGTTTGAGGATAGCGCAAACGAGTTGTATCTCACCGCGAAAATGCCTGGTCTGACCCATATGTATTCTGGCCAAGAAGCCGTTGCTGTTGGCATTTGTGAGGCGCTGGAAACACGCGATAAAATTACGTCAACCCACCGTGGTCATGGCCATTGCGTCGCCAAAGGCGCCAATTTTAAACAGATGTTTTGTGAATTGCTCGGCAAGGACGAAGGCTACTGCCATGGCAAGGGCGGCTCGATGCATATCGCTGATCAGGCCAATGGAAATCTAGGAGCGAATGCGATTGTTGGCGGCTCTGCTGGCATCGCCACTGGCGCGGCGCTGACGGCTAAAACCCTGGGAACTGGCGACGTTGCCGTGTGTTTTTTCGGGGACGGTGCGCTGGGGCAGGGGTTGTTGTATGAATGTATGAATATGGCGGCGCTTTGGGATCTGCCGGTGATCTATGCCTGTGAGAATAATCTATACGGCGAATACACCCATGTATCTGAAATGGCGGCGGGTGCGTTGATGGATCGCGCCTCGGCCTTTGGGATCGAGGGGCACGAGGTTGACGGACAGGATGTTCTGGCTGTCAACGAGCTATCACAACAACTGGTGGCGCGCGCGCGTAACGGCGAGGGGCCATTTTTTATGTTGCTCAACACTTATCGCTATCACGGGCATCATGTCGGCGATATCAATCGCGCGTATTACCGTTCGAAAGAAGAAGAGACATTTTGGAAAGAAACCCGTGATCCAATCACAAACTTCGGTGACTGGTTGGTGACAGAGAAACTCGCGTCCTTTGATGAGTTGCAGGCGCTTCATGCAGAGATAAAAACTGAGGCAAAAGCGGCGGTCAACTATGCGCTAAGCGCGGCTTATCCGGCCGTTGAAGATGTCACCGAACACGTCTTCGCCGAAACCGTCTAAGGAGAGATCAGATGCGCAATATTACACTTTCCAAAGCGGTCAATGAAGCTTTAGCCGAAGAAATGCGGCTAGATAGCACCGTTATTTTGATGGGTGAAGACGTGGCTGAGGCGGGGACACCGTTTAAGGTCACCTCTGGTCTGGTCGAAGAGTTCGGTACCACGCGTGTGATTGATACGCCGATCTCAGAGCCGGGGTTTACGGGTCTGGCCGTTGGCGCGGCGATGACCGGTTTGCGGCCGGTGGTGGATATCATGTTCGGAGATTTTTTGTTTCTAATCATGGACCAACTGTGCAATCAGGCCGCCAAGACGCATTACATGTCGGGCGGAAAACTGACTGTGCCAATGGTGGTGCGTACGAATATGGGGGCCACTCGCCGATCTGCTGCACAGCACAGTCAATCGCTGCACGCGCTAGTAGCTCATATTCCGGGGATCAAAGTGGCAATGCCCTCTTCGGCCTATGAGGCCAAGGGGCTGATGAAAACAGCTATTCGAGACAATAATCCGGTAATTATTTTTGAAGATAAGCTGATGTATCAAGATAAGGCTCCGGTGCCGGAACAAGAGTATCTTATTCCGTTTGGTGCCGCACATATTCTGCGTGAAGGCAGTGATATCACGCTGGTGGCCACGTCTTCGATGGTGCAGGTCGCCCAAGCCGCAGCATTGCATCTTGCCGAACAGGGGGTGTCTGCCGAAGTGATCGATCCGCGCACTATTGCGCCTCTTGATGAGGAGACTATTCTGACCTCGGTAAAAAAAACCAGCCGGGCGATTGTAATCGATGAGGGCCATCAAAGCTATGGTGTCACGGCAGAAATTGCTGCACGGATTGCCGAAAAAGCATTTTACCATCTGGATGCGCCGGTTCAGCGCTTGGGGGCCATGGATGTGCCTATTCCGTTCAGCCCTGCGCTTGAGGATCTGACGGTGCCTACCCCGGATGATGTGGTTGCGCGGGCATTAATGGCGATGCGCGGGGAGCTGTTTCATGCCCTATGATGTGTTGATGCCGCAATTGGGCATGGCCCAAGATAGCGCGGTCATTGTGAGCTGGCTCAAGGCACCCGGAGATGCTGTTGTTGCTGATGATCCTTTGATAGAAGTAGAAACCGACAAGGCCACGATGGAAATTCCTGCGGGTCGTGACGGTTTTTTGACCCAAATCCGTGCTGCTGTCGGTGTTGAAGTGCCGGTTGGCGATGTAATTGCGATTATTTCGGAATCCGCTGATGACTTTGTCACCATGCCTGCTGCTGGAGAGGCGCATGCGACGCCCGCGATGCTGTCCGAGCCTGCCTCAAACACGTCTGTATCTGCAAAA
>DLZA01000218.1:12010-14675 GCA_003447515.1 Paracoccaceae bacterium | reverse complement strand
CGCTTAGACAAGTTAACTACGCATCAACTTTATTTGGCACAACCTCACCTGCGAAAAACGCTCGCAAATTCTCGACTGCCATCAATCCCATACCAATCCGTACTTCCAACGCAGCCGTACCAAGATGTGGCAGCAAACTTACGTTGTGCAATTTGCGCAATGCTGAGGGGACAGAGGGCTCATTTTCATAAACATCCAATCCAGCGCCCCCAATCACACCACTTTCCAACGCCGCAATTAGTGCCGCCTCATCCACCACATCACCTCGTGCAGTGTTCACCAAAATTGCGTGAGATTGCATAGCCGCAAATTCCACCGAACCAATCATGTGCTGGTTTGCAGGGCCACCTGGCACCGACAACGAAACCACATCAGAAGCAGCCATAACCTCCACAATGGTGTCAAGCTGGCGGGCAGGCACTCCACAATCGTCTACGCGGGAACGATTATAAAAAACCACATCCATTCCAAACCCATTGTGGCAGCGCTTAGCAATTGCCTTACCAATTCGCCCCATGCCAATTACACCGAGTGTTTTTCCAGACACATGCAACCCTAAGAACTGCGTGGGGTGCCAACCATCCCACGACCCATCGCGCACTGCAGCCTCGCCAGCAGATGCGTTTCGTGCCGTCATCAGCATCAACAAAACTGCAATGTCCGCCGTAGCATCCGTGACAGCACCAGGCGTGTTAGACACAACCAGCCCAACAGATTGCGCTGTAGCCACATCTATATGGTTGTACCCCACACCAAAATTTCCAAGCATCTTTGCACGGATATCTCCACCAAATGCACCTGCACCCAACGGGTCACCCAATGTTGGCAAAACAGCGTCATAACCTGCCAGCGCCGTAGCAGTTTCAACATCTGACATAGGCGACGTCTTCACCCTTACCTTCACATCAAAATGCACCCGTGCTGCATCAAGCACTACATCCGGTAGGGGTCTCGTTACATACAAGCTTGGCAATTCACTCATGTTTCTTCGTTCCTTAAATACTCAAAAATAATAGTGTCAATCAGTGCATCCGCCCCCCGTTGGGCACATCCTGATTGGGGCTCAACAAAATAATCTCACCCTCAAGATCAGCAACTCCCAGCACCAATACCTCCGATCGGATTGGACCAATCTGGCGTGAGGGAAAATTCACCACCGCCATCAATTGTCTCCCAATCAGACCTTCAATCGTGTAGTGTTGTGTAATCTGTGCCGATGACTTTTTCACACCAATTTTGTCGCCGAAATCAACCCAAAGCTTAAGGGCAGGCTTACGTGCCTCAGGAAACGGTTCTGCCTTAACGACAGTTCCAACTCGGATATCAATTTTCAAAAAATCCTCAAACGCAATCTCATCACTCATTTTCCTAGCTCCCTACTGCGATCAGCCGCCGCTTTTACGCAACGCTTTAAGAGAGGCGAAAATCCATCCACTTCATCCATTAAAACCTCCAGAGCAGCAGCCGTAGTTCCCGCAGGCGAGGTCACATTAACACGCAACTGGCTTGGATCTTCTGACGCCTCTTCAGCTAAGACGCCAGCCCCGGCTACTGTCGCTTTAGCCAATTGCATCGCCAGCGCATCTGGCAACCCTTCAGCCACACCGGCTGCAGCCAGCGCCTCAATTAGGTGAAAAACATAAGCAGGCCCCGAACCTGATACAGCCGTCACAGCATCCATTTGGCTTTCCTCATCCAGGCGCACCGTCTGACCAATAGCCTGCAACAAGCCTTCCGCCATCACCAAATCCGCCTCAACTGCACATATATTTCCAATCAAGGCCGTGATCCCCTTAGTCACCGCTGCCGGCGTATTCGGCATGGCTCGAATGATCGGCGTATCAGCCCCAAGTATATCCTCAAACGCAGAAATCTGTGTTCCAGCGGCAATAGAAATAAACACCGTCGATCCATTTCCTAATGCCTGCAGGCCAGGCAACGCATCTCCCATCATTTGCGGCTTCACTGCAACTATTACGACAGCAGGCGCATCGGGCAAATCTCTATTCAACGCAATACCATCGCTCACAAGCCCAGACACCCAAACAGACGGGTGCGGTTCAAGAATCGTAACCGTATTTGGATCGATTCCCTGCGCCAGCCAGCCCTTCAACATCGCTGAACCCATCTTACCGCATCCAAGCAGTACAAGTCCCCCGTCGTTTACCCGGTTTAATGGCATTATCTGTCTCCCAAATTGGCGTCTTCTACTTAAGTTGACAGTGATATATGCTAGAAGCTCGGTCAACCTGTCGTTGCCCATGTTTGTATTTTCGTCCATCGTTAATCAATGGGAGGGCAAACAGGTCAATTTCTTTGTGTCATCACATCCACTTCCGTTAATGTCCAGAACGGCACAACATGATCAACTTCACTCACATTTTGAATGGAGACGTTGGGATCACTTACTCTTCGCAGCTCAGCATAGCGTTGCTCGCCCTCCTTCAGTCCAACTGGCTCATAAATTTAATCAAACTCGAGCTGCTCATCAAATAGTTTGCTTTGCCTAAAAAAACACGACCAGAAGCTTCACCAAACATTTCTAAAAACTTTAATCTAGTTGTCTTACGTACACCGAATAAGGCCAATTTCACGACTTTCTGAGGGTCGCGCCATATTAACAAAGGCCCACAAACCTTATTGAATTATACTTACAGCACGCAAA
>DLZA01000218.1:0-11672 GCA_003447515.1 Paracoccaceae bacterium | reverse complement strand
TTTTGAATTTTTTTCTGCTATTTAAATAAAAATCTTTAACGACACAGCAAATACTAAAAGAGTAAAAATGCCAAAACGGAAATAAATCGCTGATGTTTACGCGCGACCATAGGCCTCAGAAATAGCAATTTCCATGGCCGGCGCGGCGTCTTCATTGCCCCAGCTGACCAATTGAAAGGCCGGATAAAACCGCTCGCAAGCAACAACTGCAGTACTAAGCATTTGGTCAATCTGCTCGGGCGCTGCGACTTGGCCTCCACCCAGCATCAGCCCGTACCGGTAAACCATTAGACGCTCCTGGCGCCAGAGCGAAAACGCCCCAGCCCAGCATTTGTCATTAGCAAGATTTATAGATTCATATAACGGAGCCAAACGGTCTTCAGGCGGATCCATTTCAAAAGTGCAAATCATGCGTAGTGTTTCGTCATAAGCAGACCAGGCGAGCGTAATTGAATACGTGCGCCAAGCGCCTTCAATTGCCATGGCTATCTGGTCTTCACCAACGCGATCAAATGCCCAATCATATTGCTCTGCGAGAGTTTCGACCACATCAATTGGATGCAGATCAAATTCTTCGAGAAGATGTTCGGCGCTTGCCATACTGCTGCCCTCAATTCTTTTTCTTGCCTGCTGGCGGTTCCTGACGATAGGTTTCACCGCAAGATTTTCGGGTTCAGCCATCGTTACTCACTACATATGGTGTAGTTTCTCAGGCAGCATGTAAAGAAAAAATTTGTGAATCACCTGTAACATCCACAGGAAATCTTTAGTTATCCACAGCTTATTGTGCGCCCCAAGTTGTGTAGTCATATTTTCCTGGTACACACAAAAACTAATAATGATTGGCTTCTACAGAGAAATTAATCTATCTCCAAAATTGATCTATTTAAAGTTTGAGAACATGAACGCTGCGCATACCAACCGGATTAAAGCTGCTATTATCGCAGGCTGTATCGTGAGCTTCCTCAGCTTTGGATTTTCCGCCACATTCGGTGTGTTCATACGCCCAATGTCTACTGACCTCGGCTTATCACGAGAGGTATTTTCTCTGTCCATCGCATTGCAAATGCTGTGCTGGGGATTTACCCAGCCAATTGCAGGCGTTATTGCAGATCGGTTCGGCTCTGCGCGCGTTTTGGCCGTAGGAGCCGTCTTTGCCGCCGTTGGGTTTTATTTGCGTGGGATAGTAGCTGATCCTAACCTTTTCATCGTCACAGGCGCTATAGTTGGTATCGGAACTGGGGCTTGTGCCTTTCCCATCGTAATCGTAGCACTTGGCAAAATTGTAAGCGCGGAGCAGCGTAGTTTTGTTATGGGTCTTGGAACCGCTTCCGCCTCCTTTGGGATGTTCCTCTCAGCCCCTGCATCCCTTATGCTAGTCGAGCGATTTGGATGGAAAATAGGCGTCAACATAATTGCAGTCAGTTTCTTATTGATCCTTCCGGTTGTTTGGTTTGTGGCTCGCGCAGGCGCGCCCAAAACAGGCAAACGCACGGCCAATGCTTTGGGTCTCGCCATTAAAACTGCCTTCAGAGACCGCAGCTATATCTGTTTGTTTGCAGGCTTCTTTGTCTGCGGCTTTCACGTAGCTTTTATCGGCACACACTTACCCGCATACGTAGCTGACGAAGGACTCGCCGTAATTATCGGCGGTTGGTCGCTGGGCCTGATCGGGCTATTCAACATCGCAGGGTCTTTTGGGGCAGGTTGGGCTGGCCAAAACGTATCAAAAAAGTGGATGCTAATAAGCATCTATGTTTCCCGCGCTGTGGTCATTACCGTCTTTATCCTGGTTCCCATCACATCCAGCACTGTCTATCTCTTCTCTGCCATCATGGGAATTGTCTGGCTGTCCACAGTACCGTTGACCACGGGACTCGTAGCGCAAACTCAAGGATTGACATTCTTGTCCACGCTAGTCGGATTAGTGTTCCTCAGTCATCAAGCAGGCAGCTTTATCGGCGCTTGGCTCGGCGGGCGCATTTATGACGCAACAGGCGAATATACTGTTATGTGGTGGACTGCGGTGGTGCTAGGATTGCTTGCAGCGTTAATCCATGTCCCAATTAGGGAGAGCGCGCGAAAACTAGTATGAGCGGAGAAGAGCTTAACTTCGCAATCCATTACCCCGCGCTGGGAAGCTCGTATACACCACCATTTGCCTTCGACCATTTAAGAGGCGCATTCAAAAATGCCTCAACCTGATCGAGCGTCGCAGCGTCAAATTTATCCTCTGCTCGCGCAACCCTCAGCACATCCCACCACGTCACAAGGTAGTGTAGCTTCAGCCCATTCGCGGCAAGCATCTCATGAGTGTTCCTGAAGATATCATAGTAGAATACTACAAAAGTATGATTGCAATGCGCTCCAGCTTTGCGGATCGCCTGGGCAAAGCGCAACTTTGAACCACCATCAGTGGTCAAATCCTCAACCAAAAGCACACGCTGCCCTTCGAAAATGTCGCCTTCAATCTGCGCATCTCGACCATAGCCTTTGGGCTTCTTGCGCACATACTGCATTGGCAAGTTCATCCGGTCCGCAATCCAAGCCGCGAATGGGATACCAGCCGTTTCACCACCCGCAGCCGCATCAAATTGATCAAAACCCACATCGCGGTATAATGTAGCGACTGCAAAATCCATCAGCGTCTGACGGATCGCAGGATAGGAAATCAGTTTGCGACAATCAATGTATACAGGCGATGCCAACCCAGAGGCAAAGGTATAGGGTACATCTGCACGAAACTTCACCGCTTCTACTTCCAGCAGCATCTTTGCAGCCAGTGTGGCCATAGTCTCTTTGTCGGTAAAGCTGTTGGAAAACATCTGCCGTGTTCCTTTAAATTCTCCCCCACATAACGAATAAAAAAGGAGGTCTCAACGGTCTGCTACAAAATCAACTCAAATATTTGGATTGGCTTACAAACCATAGCCAATAAAATTTCAGAATTCAGGATTACAACAATGCAACCAGAAAAATTATGCAGCCAATCTATTCGCTAGAACACCAACCTCTGGAGCAGCCGCGACTGGGCCGTATAGTGCAAGGGATGGGACACCGCTGGCACACAGCCGCGCCGCATATTCTACGACACCTCCGGTATTGACCGCATCAATCTTAGCAACCACTTCATCCAACCCTGGTACACGCCCCCAAATCATGACCATCCGTGCGAGGCGTTCACACCGCGAAGATGGGCTTTCAAGCCCCATCAGCATACCCGCTTTCATCTGAACCCGTGCCCGGTTTACTTCTGCCTCGGACATATCGTCAGCGGCACGGCGCAGCTCATCAATGCACAATGTTGACAGCTCGGCTACATCAGATCCCGAAGTTCCTGCATAAATTGTAATGCTACCCGTGTCCACATAAGCTCCTGCTTGAGCATAAATTGTGTAACACAGCCCACGTTTTTCTCGCACTTCTTGGAACAGGCGAGACGACATCCCACCCCCGAGTGCTAGAGAAAACACTTGTGCAGTGTAAATCTCATCATTGCGATAGCTAGCCGTTTCAAACGCCATAGCAAAATGTGCTTGTTCCAAGTCTTTGATAACACGGCGCTCACCACCGTGATAAACGGCTGGTTGCAAAACACGTGCTTCACGCCGCTGCAACCCACCAAATGCAGCTTCAGCCATTTTTACCAACTGGTCATGATCTACAGAGCCTGCTGCCGACAGGACCATCTGGTCTGGCGTATACTGCTCCTTCACAAACGCATGCAAATCGTCGCGTGTAAAAGAACGCACCCTTTCCTCTGGACCCAAGATGGTACGGCCCAATGGTTGATCAGGATAGGAAACCTCTTGCAGCCAATCAAAAATCACATCGTCTGGCGTATCTAAGGACTGCCCGATCTCGGACAAAATCACACCCCGTTCAATCTCCACTTCGGAAGGATCAAACACAGAGTTTAGTACAATGTCCGAAATTACATCCATTGCGAGAGGCACATCAGGCTCGAGAACCCGTACATAGTAAGCAGTCATCTCGCGGCTAGTGTAAGCGTTAATATACCCCCCTACGTCCTCTATCGCCTCAGCAATCTGCAGCGAATTCCGCTTCTCCGTCCCTTTAAACGCCATATGCTCTAAAAAATGCGCAATGCCGTTCTGTTCCGACCGCTCATGCCGCCCACCTGCACCAACCCAAACACCAAGGCTTGCTGATTTTAAACCTGGCATGTTTTCTGTCACAATACGAAAACCGTTGGACAATGTATGTATTTGAACGCTCAACTTGCAATCCCTTCTCGAATAACGGCCTCAACAGCCGCTAAGTCACCCGAAACGTGCGTCACCTTCTCGTCTCGATCAAACAAATCTGCCATATGCGGTGGCAATGGTGGGTAGACACCACAAGCCGCTTCTACAGCTACAGGGAACTTCGCCGGATGCGCTGTCGCAAGCGTAATCATCGGCGCATCGGTCATCATCTCATCACCAATCTTTGCCCCAATCGCCGAATGCGGACATAAAATCTCACCTGTCCGTTTATGGAAACCCACAATCGCAGCGCTCGTTTCATCCTCGGAAACCCGCCCAGAATCAAATTCGCCAGCCATACGGCTCAACGCCCCTTGCGACAACTTGAACGATCCAGTATCTTTCAAAGCCTCAAACAACTGGCTAACCGCAGCCCCTTCTCGGTCATATAGATCAAACACCAATCGTTCGTAATTTGACGACACTTGAATATCCATTGACGGGCTGATTGATGACACAACACCAGTCTTGGAATGATCGCCACTTTGCAATGTGCGGTGCAAAATATCATTTTGGTTCGTTGCAATCACTAAACGATCAATGGGCAATCCCATGCGTTTTGCCACATAACCCGCAAAAATATCACCAAAGTTTCCCGTTGGTACTGAAAATGAAACCTTTCGCCCAGGAGAGCCGAGAGCAACAGCCGACGTAAAATAGTAAACCACCTGCGCCAACACCCTTGCCCAGTTGATACTGTTCACCCCTGCCAAATTTACCTCATCACGAAATTCAAAATCGTTGAACATGTCTTTGAGTAGTGCCTGGCAAGTATCGAAATCACCATCTACTGCCAGCGCATGAACATTATCCTCAATGGGCGTCGTCATTTGACGTCGCTGCACCTCTGAAACACGTCCGTGTGGGTACATAATAAAAACATTTACAGCGTCCAATCCTCGAAATGCCTCAATTGCTGCCGAACCTGTGTCACCCGAAGTTGCACCCACGATCGTTACCCGCTTACCGCTACGGTTCAGCGCAACCTCAAACATCTGTCCAATAAGCTGCATCGCCACATCTTTGAACGCGAGTGTGGGCCCATGGAACAGTTCCAGGAGATAGTGATTTGCATCCAACTGCACTATCGGGCAACGCGCATCATGCTGAAAACTCGCATAAGCGTTTTGAATAATCTGGCGGAACTCTGCTTCTTTGAATGTATCGCCAATGAACGGTTTCATAACCTCAAAGGCGACATCTTCATAACGCTTTCCCGCAAATCCAGCGATCGTCTCAAGCGTAAATGTTGGCCACTCCTTAGGGACATATAGCCCACCATCGCGTGCCAAGCCCGTCAGCATCGCCTCTTCGAACGTTAGTTCGGGCGCCCGCCCACGAGTCGAAACGTATTTCATTCCTAAACAGTCCTTTGGCGAATCCGCCACAACAAATAACAGGTCATACCAAACCAAACAGCGGCCAACGAAAACCAAGTGATTGCATATTCAGTGTGATCATTAGGGATATTCACCGACACGGGCAACGGTGTTACGTCATCAAATGCCACCCAAGCACCATTTTTCAGTATCTCGGCGCGTTCCACTACCACCATAAAAGGTAACACTGACAATTCGCGCGCCATTTGTGGTAAATACCGAGCAAACCAAATATTCTTGTCAAGATCTGGGTCGGGTGTGAAACTTGCATCATAATCATCAGGATTTAAAATATTCCCAATTACTCGAACAGGGCCCTCAAAGCGATCATCATCTTTTTGAATCTCAGGCACAAACCCAAGATCCAGGAAAAAGTTCTTTCCGTTCCAAATTACTTCTTTGAGGATGCGAAACCCCGGACCAGATTGAGTACCTGGCCCCGAATATTTCAACGAAGTCAGAACATGGGCCTCTTTCTGCGTCATAACCCCTTCAAACCGAACCCGCGTATAATTGAGATTTGCGTCTGCATGAGGCGTTTTAAAATGATCAATCAAAGGATCTGGCTCAGCTGCCATCTTTATGGCGATCACTGCCAGTCTGCCCTCCTTCCACGCAAGGCGATCAATTTGCCAGAAGCCAAGCCAAAGTAATATTGCGACGCCCAAGAAACCAAAAAGTAACGGTAAAATCATCCGAACACTCATGCATCAATGCTCCCCAACTTCCTTGAAACCAAACAGTGCCCGAAACGCTCTTAAAAGGAAAAGCGCGAACTCTACAGTCCGCGCCTCTCGGAACACTCAGCCCTGCCACAACAGTGACAAGCGGTCAGTGTCAGCCTCCCCAGACATAGATGGCTGCAAACAAAAATAACCATACCACATCTACGAAGTGCCAGTACCAAGCCGCAGCTTCAAAGCCAACGTGACGCTCCGGTGTAAAGTGGCCTTTATAAGCCCGGATCAGACATACAGCCAAAAAAATCGTTCCAATTACAACATGAAAGCCGTGAAAACCTGTCGCCATAAAGAACGTTGCACCATAGATATTCCCAGAGAAATCAAAAGCTGCGTGGCTGTACTCGTAGGCTTGGAATATAGTGAAAATAATCCCAAGAATAACCGCGCCCCAAAGACCCTTCTTCAGTGCATCACGATCATTATCATGTGCAATCGCGTGGTGTGCCCAAGTGGCTAGACAGCCAGAACACAACAGGATCAACGTATTAATAAGCGGTAGATGCCAAGGATCAAATGTCTCAATCCCTGCCGGTGGCCAGACTCCGTCCACGATCGGTGATCCCTCTGTCATAGGATACAAAGCGTGTTTAAAGAAAGACCAAAACCAAGCGACAAAGAACATTACTTCGGACATTATGAACATGATTACGCCATAGCGCAGACCAATCACAACGACTGGCGTGTGATCACCGACGTGACTTTCATCAACAACCTCAGACCACCAAGCAAACATGGTGTAAAGTACCATCACAAAGCCAATCAACATTACCCAGGGGTTACTGGGGTTGTGAAAATATGTTACAGAGCCGAATAGCAGTACAAAGGCGCTCAATGCGCCAAACAGCGGCCAAATGCTAGGCTGCAAAATATGGTAATCGTGATTTTTTTCATGCGCCATGGTGGTTTGTCCCTTTATCGCACTCTTCGAATTGGTTTAGTTTAGTCGTTTATTATAGTTGGCTGTCAAAGCAGACAACTCCTCTTCGGGCAAATCTGTCGCATGGAACGTGTAGCTCAATGTGATTGTTTTCGCATACTTGGCTTCTTTATCATTCAACATATCCGGATCAACAAAGAAAGTCACCGGCATCTGAACGGTCTCTCCAGGTTGCAGCACCTGCATCTCGAAGCAGAAGCATGCTATCTTGTTGAAATACGAACCTGTTGAGTAGGGATACACGTTAAAACTGGCGGTGCCAGCAATTGGTTTATCCGTCGGATTGTGTGCTTCGTAAAAGGCCAATCCCGTTTCACCTATGTTGATTTCCATCTCGCGCACGACGGGCTTGAAATTCCAAGGCATGCCACGTTCCAATGTCCCATCAAACCTAATTTTGACAGTTTGATCTAGGATCATGTCGCTCGGACCGGATGCAACGTTCGTCACGCCACCCCAGCCTGTGACGCGACAAAACCAATCATAGAGCGGCACAGATGCGAAAGAAAGCCCAAGCATAAAGGAGGCCAAAAGCACAAGTTTCAAGACTACCGAACGGTTCTTTGCTGGCTCACCAGTCATTTATTGACCTCTACGTCCGTGCTTTCCGCGTCCTCTTTCAGAACATCTTGCAAAGCTGTATCGATAGAATAGCGCACCGTATGATCAAAGGCCTCCATGCTTTGCCCATTCATCATCTTTGCGACCGTAATCGCAAACACCAGCGCTACAAAACATAATAGCACCAGACCTAACAACATGTTAGATCTCTTACGCCGGCCGTGCAGAGGATGTTCCGCCTTAATCCCCATCAAAACACCATCGGCCATACATTCAGAAACCCAAATTTCCGCAGGATCATATCACCTAAAAAAGCGGCAAAAGTTGCGAAAAGGTAGATCAGTGATAAACGGAAAAACTTTCGTTCTGCCCGGTATCGATCACCATCTGCATCGTCGTCCGTGCGCTTCCAAAGCTCAACAGCTCCAAAAAGAAATAATCCGTTCAACACCAAGGCAGACGTCAAATAAATTGGCCCACCAATTCCGGTAAAGGCCGTGAAGAGAGAAAGAACAAACAATGCAATAGTGTAGCCCAAAATGTTGTTACGCGTCACACGAGTGCCGTGTGTCACGGTCAACATTGGAACACCGGCGTCAGAATAATCGTTATTCATAAACAAACTCAACGCCCAGAAATGTGGTGGAGTCCATATGAAGATAAGTAAAAACATGGCCACGCTCTCCACAGATATGCTGCCCGTAGCTACAGCCCAACCTACCATAGGAGGAAATGCGCCCGCAGCTCCACCGATAACGATATTTTGCGGGGTCCAACGCTTCAGCCACATAGAGTAGATCACGACGTAGAAAAAAATCGTAAAGGCCAACATACCAGCAGCAAACCAGTTTGCCGTGAGTGCGAGCATTCCAACAGAGATCACAGCTAGCCAAAGACCAAAGATGAGTGCGTTGTTCGCACTAATACGCCCGTCAGGCACAGGTCGCTTTGCCGTACGCTTCATGATCGCGTCAATATCCGCATCCCACCACATGTTTAAGGCACCAGATGCGCCTGCGCCAAGAGCAATGAACATGATCGATGCAAAGCCCAAAACAGGGTTGAGCCCAACTGGGGCAACCAACAGACCCACAGCTGCGGTAAAAACGACTAACCGCATTACACGCGGCTTCAAAAGCGTGAAATAATCGTCAAACTGGCTGTCTTGCTCATAATCCGAGGCCGTAGCATCGCTCATCATATCACCCACTTACAAAGACACCGGAAGCAGGAAAACTTAATTCGACACTTCATTTTCAAGAGCCTTAATCATATTCGCATTCGCGACCTTAACCGGGGCAGGCCCCTCTGCGTATTCAACTTTCGCCGCTGCTAGCCACGTTTCGTAGTCCGCAGGTGACACTGCCTTGACTGTTATGGGCATATAGGAGTGCGCTTTACCGCACAATTCCGAGCATTGTCCAAAATATACGCCTTCCATACCCTCGTCTACTTTGAACCATAATTGGGCAAGGCGGCCAGGTACAGCGTCTTGCTTTACACCAAAAGCTGGGATGGTCCATGCATGTATAACGTCCGCACCGGTTACTTGCACGACTATGTTCTTGCCGGTCGGCACTACCACAGCCGTATCAGTCGCTAATAGGTATTCGTCCTGTTCATAGCCTGCCGCTTTAAGATCCTCTTTCTCCAACATAAAGCTGTCAAATCCAAATTCATGGTCCACATATTCGTGCGACCAGTACCACTGATTTCCTACCGCTTTAATGGTAACATCCGCCTCCGGGATTTCCTGTTGCTTGAACAGAAGGGTTAGAGAAGGTGGAATAATTGCAATTAAAATTACAATTGGCACAACTGTCCAAGCTACTTCCAAAGCAGAATTGTGCGTAAAAGTTGCAGGCGTTTTATTGCGCTTTTTGTTGAACTTAACGATACAAATGATCAAGAGGATCGTTACAAAAATGGAAATAATCGTAATAATCCAAAGGAGAAATGTATCCAGCCAGATCACATCACGCATTAACTCGGTCGCCGGCGTCTGAAATCCGATACCGTCCTGGCGGGGAATGCCTATTGTTGGTAGATTTGGCAAGACCTGGTCTTGCGCAAAGGCAGCACTTGAGGCAACTGCTCCCACCAAAGTTGCACCAATATTTTTAATTGTGGTCATAGCTCGCATATGATCCGTTCCTTCTTTGTCACCTTTTTTCGCAGCGGCTAGGCTACTCGGAGAAAACATACTGTGCGTATGTCAGAATCCCCTATTGCTTACGTTGCCTTAGAAACATTATTATGTGCTGAAGGACAAGCGCTCTATTTGCCGCATACCACAGTATTTCTAAACACTGATCCATGACATAGAAGGAACCGCCCTTTTGGCTACCGACACACATCCATTTCGTCCTTTTGAAACGCACTTTGACAAAGACACTGCACTCAAAACTCTTTGCGTGGCTACGGATGGGGCAGATGACGGCGAACTTTTTATTGAACGTCGTCACACTGAATCATTGGTCTTTGATGATAACCGGCTCAAAACTGCAAGCTATGATGCCTCAGAAGGGTTCGGGCTGCGAGCTGTCAAAGGTGAAGCCACGGGCTACGCCCACTCCACCGAACTTACAAAAGCCGCGTTAGACCGTGCCGCCGAAACAGCCCGCTTAGCAGTCGGATCAGGTGGCGGTACTATGGCGCCAGCTCCAAAAGCTACCAATCAACGCCTCTACTGCGACACCAATCCGATGGCTGATGCCGAATTCAACGTCAAAATAGATACCCTGCGTGAAATAGATGCCTTTACACGCAACCTCGACCCTCGTGTTATCCAAGTCTCAGCATCCATTTCAGCCAGCTTACAAGAAATTGAAATACTGCGTCCTGAGGGTAACTGCGTCCGCGATGCACGGCCAATGTCTCGCCTTAACGTGTCGGTAATCGTCGATCAGGGCGGCCGCCGCGAATCCGGTTCGGCAGGTAGCGGTGGCCGCTATAGCTTATCGAGCCTGATCGATCCCGTTAATTGGCAAAAAAAAGCTTATGAAGCTCTTCGTATTGCACTGGTAAATCTTGATGCAGAACCCGCACCCGCTGGCAAATTTGATGTGGTGCTCGGTCCAGGTTGGCCAGGCATCCTTCTTCACGAAGCCATCGGCCACGGCCTGGAGGGCGACTTCAATCGCAAGAAAACCTCCGCGTTTGCCGGTCTGATGGACCAACGCATCGCAGCAAATGGCGTAACGGTGTTAGATGACGGGACAATCCCAAACCGCCGCGGTTCCATCAGTTTTGACGACGAAGGCACTCAATCGGGCAAAAACACTTTAATAGATGACGGAATACTAGTGGGCTATATGCAGGACCGTCAAAACGCTCGCCTCATGGGGACCGCGCCTACTGGCAACGGACGCCGCCAAAGCTATGCCCACGCCCCGATGCCTCGCATGACCAACACCTACATGCTCGGCGGCACACTTAATCCCGGGGACATCGTTGCCGACCTCAAGGATGGCATCCACGCCGTTGGCTTTGGCGGTGGGCAAGTCGACATCACTAACGGAAAATTTGTCTTCTCCTGCACCGAAGCTTACCGCGTAAAAAATGGAATTATTGGCGCACCGATTAAAGGCGCCACGTTGATAGGCGACGGTGCAACCGCACTCAAACACATCCGTGCAATTGGAAATGATATGGCCCTCGATCCCGGAATGGGCAATTGCGGCAAACAAGGCCAATGGGTCCCCGTTGGCGTTGGCCAACCCACTTTAATGATCGGTGGTTTGACCGTAGGCGGTTCGAAAATTTCATAGAAATTTTCAAAGGA
>DLZA01000149.1 GCA_003447515.1 Paracoccaceae bacterium | reverse complement strand
GGTATGTGATAAAAGGTGTCGACGGAAAAACTCGCGCTGGCTGCGCTACTGGCGGCATGACTATCACAGATGCACCGCGCTTTTGTGGCGTCTTGCAAAGCAAATGGGGCTATTCCACTCGTGCAAAAGAGGATGCTGGATCCGTGATGTGGCGTGGACTTTCATTGACCGGTTACTTGATGATGTGGGCGCTGTTGCTAACAGTTCCAGCTGCATTAGTGATTGGCATAATGGCAGGCATGCGCGAAGGATCTAAAACGGATCGAAGCCTATCAACATTCTCAATCATCACCTCCGCGACGCCAGAATATGTATCAGGTGTGATCCTGATCGCAATTTTTGCTTCCTCTGCTGTTGGCCTCAAGTGGGCTAAAGGTTCCGCCGCATCGGCTATGAACGAAGCGACTTTCGAAAACTTCACCCTGCCTGTAATTACTATTGCACTTTTTTCTATCGGCTACATTGCAAGAATGACCCGCGCGTCCATGACCGAGGTAATGACAGCACAATATATTCGTACCGCTCGGCTAAAGGGTGTATCCTTTCACAATATTGTAATAAAACATGCGCTGCGCAATGCGCTAATTGCACCATTTACAGTGATTATTCTGCAAATTCCGTATCTTCTAACGGGAGTTGTCATCACTGAAACTTTGTTCAACTACAAAGGTTTTGGCTGGCTGCTCGTGCAGTCCGCCGGTAATAACGACATTGACGTGCTATTAGGCGTATCTGTCATCTCTGTTGTGATTGTTCTATTGACTCAGCTGATATCAGATATTGGCTACGTCTATCTGAACCCTCGCATCCGTATTTCTTAAGGGAGCAGACACATGGAACCATTAACAACTTTCGATATTGTGGGACGTATCCTCGCCCAGTTTATCCCTGTTTGGATCACGATGGCGCTGGTCTTTGGCTTATCCATGACATTTAAACGCAATCTTGGGCTTTATGGTCGTATCTTTGACTCCACGGTTGGCATGATCGGCTTTGCACTCGTCACTTTCTGGGTATTCACCGCGCTTTATGCCGGCGTATTCGACCTTATCGCAACACAAGACCCAACAGTCCAAGTGTCCGGTATGAAAAACAAAGTTCCAGGTACCGCTCTGCGCGCACCCAAAGAAGGGCAGTATGCGTATTACCTTTTAGGGGGTGACACTTTGGCCCGTGATGTATTTTCACAGGCGATCCACGGTTCGGCCGTTGTCCTAGCCATTGCGCCTCTTGCAACTCTGTTTGGTTACATTGTGGGAGTGACCCTTGGCTTGCCAGCTGGTTATTACGGTGGCCGCTTAGACACAATTTTATCTTTCCTAGCCAACCTCATTCTTGCCTTCCCAGTAATCTTGTTATTCTACCTTCTGGTTACACCTGAAATCGTACAAACGGGTATTCCTGCTTACATGGCCGCCGTATTCTTCATCTTCCCATTGGTGTTCCTCACCGTGCTACTGAATTCGCGTTATCATGTGTTACCTCACATCCGCACGCCGCTTATTTCTGGTGTGTTAGTTACGGGTGGTCTTCTATATTTTTCGGTTATTTCCGACGCAGAACGCAATACTTATGTGGACTTCTGGCCCAACAGGCTCGATCTGTTCAATATAGACCCTGGCGTACTAGTCGTGTTTGTATCGGTAGTTTTTGTTAATTCACCAACAATCTTCCGTATCATGCGTGGCCTGACCATGGACGTAAAATCCCGCGACTACGTATCAGCAGCACAAACACGCGGCGAAACGTCTTGGTACATAATGCTTTGGGAAATATTGCCCAACGTCCGTGGGCCCCTAATCGTAGATTTCTGTCTGCGCATTGGTTACGCCACAATTCTTCTTGGAACATTGGGATTCTTCGGCCTCGGCCTTGAACCAGAGAGCCCAGATTGGGGAACCACTATAAATACAGGACGAAAGCTATTGTCGGTATATCTCCACCCTGCCCTAACACCAGCCCTATCGTTGTTGTCCTTGGTACTCGGTCTGAATCTGTTAGCCGACGGCCTTCGTGAAGAATCCCTGAAAGACTAAGGAACGATACCATGGAAAAAATGGATTACAGCGGACCAATCCTTGAAATCGACAATCTTTCGATTTCCTTCTTCACCCGTGCTGGAGAAATTCCAGCCGTTATGGATTTTTCCACTACCGTCATGCCGGGTGAAGCCGTCGGGTTAGTTGGAGAGTCTGGTTGCGGTAAGTCTACAGTGGCACTCGGCGTCATGCAAGATTTGGGTGTTAACGGCAAAATCGTTAGCGGCGCGGTAAAATTCAAAGGCCGTGATCTTGCCTCCTTTTCATCAGACGAGTTGCGTGCACTGCGCGGATCAGAGATTGCGATGATCTATCAGGAGCCCATGGCATCACTGAACCCAGCAATGAAAATTGGCAAGCAGCTAATGGAAGTCCCGATGATACACGCGGGCACCAAGGCAGAGGATGCCTACAAACTCGCGCTTGAAGTAGTTACGGACGTGAAAATGCCTGATCCAAAACGGATTTTGGAAAGCTATCCACACCAATTATCTGGTGGGCAACAGCAAAGGATTGTCATTGCGATGGCACTGATGTCCAAACCCTCTCTTCTGATCCTTGATGAACCAACAACGGCACTAGATGTGACGGTCGAGGCAGGCATTGTGGACTTGGTTAGGGGTTTGGGTGAAAAATACGGCACTTCCATGCTGTTCATTTCCCACAACCTTGGCCTGATCCTTGATACCTGCGACCGCCTGTGTGTGATGTATTCGGGCGAAGCGGTGGAAACAGGAAACATTGCAGATGTTTTCAATAAAATGCAGCACCCGTACACTCAAGCGCTGTTCCGTTCCATACCGTTGCCAGGTACCGACAAGAATGCAGCGCCACTGGTTGCGATTCCAGGGAACTTTCCACTACCTCACGAACGTCCCCTTGGCTGTAATTTTGGTCCGCGCTGCGATTACTTTGAAGAAGGCCGCTGCAATAATAGCATGATTGCTATGGAAGATATCACAGGCAATGGCCATGAAAGCCGCTGTCTGCGGATTAAAGAAATCGACTGGAATGCCAAGATTGCCAAGGCCAATGATACCGATAAAACTAAACCTGGCAAAGTTGTGCTTAAAGTCGAGACACTAAAGAAATACTACGAAGTAGCAGCCAACGCCTTGTTCGGTGGTGGTGATGTGCGTGTGGTCAAGGCTAATGAAACCATCAGTTTTGAGGCGCGCGAGTCCGAAACTCTTGCGATCGTTGGTGAGTCTGGCTGCGGTAAATCCACCCTAGCCAAAGTTCTCATGGGGCTGGAAACAGCCACAGATGGAAATGTAGCTTTGAATAAGCTAGCGATCGAAGGAACGCCAATCCAAGAGCGTAAAACCGAAACAGTTTCATCAATCCAGATGGTATTCCAGAATCCATTTGATACTCTGAACCCATCCATGACTGTGGGCAGCCAAATCATCCGCGCGCTTGAGATTTTTAAGATTGGCGATGACTCCTCGGCACGCAAACAGCGTATGCTGGAGCTACTAGATCTAGTTAAACTGCCCCGTGCATTTGCGGATCGGATGCCACGCCAGTTATCAGGTGGTCAGAAACAGCGTGTCGGTATTGCCCGTGCTTTCGCCGGCAATGCGCAAGTAGTGGTGGCAGATGAACCTGTTTCCGCACTGGACGTATCTGTACAGGCAGCAGTGACCGATCTGCTCATGGAAATCCAGCGTGACAATAAAACAACGTTACTGTTTATAAGCCATGATTTATCGATTGTGCGCTATCTGTCGGACCGTGTTATGGTGATGTATCTTGGCCATGTGGTGGAGATGGGCACAACCGAAGAGGTGTTTTCTCCACCCTATCACCCCTACACTGAGGCTTTGCTCTCAGCTGTTCCTGTCGCAGACACGAACGTTAAGAAGAAGCGAATTATATTAGAAGGCGATATTCCATCTGCCATGAACCCACCATCCGGATGTCCGTTCCAAACGCGCTGTTTGCACAAGCACAATGTGCCCAATAATTTGTGTGACACAGAATTGCCACCTATGCGTGACCTCACGGGATTTCATCAAATCAAATGCCACTTAGAACAAAAATGGCTTAATCAAATGGAACCTGTCATCAAGATTGCAGCAGAATAGTTTCCCTTGCAGCAAAGCCTATCTGTCAATGCT
>DLZA01000091.1:6139-8237 GCA_003447515.1 Paracoccaceae bacterium | reverse complement strand
TGAAAATAAAATCGCAGTCGTCACGGTAAATAATCCGCCAGTTAATGCGTTGTCTTTCGAGGTTCGTTTAGGTTTGGCGGATGCGGTTGCGGCAACAGATGCTGATGATGCGGTCAAAGCAGTTGTGTTAATTGCGTCGGGGCGCACATTCATGGCAGGCGCGGATATCTCTGAATTTGGGAAACCTATGACAGAGCCGGGGTTGCCAGACGTTGTTTTATTGATCGAAGGCGCACAGAAGCCTTGGGTCGCGGCGATCCACGGCATGGCGCTTGGCGGTGGTTTGGAAGTGGCGCTTGGCTGCCATTATCGTATAGTCGATCGGAAAGCTAAGTTGGGTTTACCTGAGGTACATTTAGGGCTGATACCGGGAGCGGGTGGTACTGTGCGTCTGCCGCGCGTAGTACCGGTGAGCCGCGCGGTGGAGATGGTTGCGACGGGTAAGCCGGTTGGTGCGAAGGAAGCAAAAGCTTGCGGTTTGGCAGATGCAGAATCTGGGGAGGATTTGCGTGAGGACGCCGTTGAGTTTGCGCGCGGAATTTCTCAAAAGGGCTTACCTGTAGCGCTGGTGGATCGTTCACCTGTTGAGGAGCTGGATGCAGAATCTTGGAGTGGTGTTGCGGAAAAGTTGGTCGCAAGGGCGCGCGGGCAGAATTCCGTCATTCGGGGGATTGCTGCGGTTGCTGATGCGGTCCGCTTAAGCGGGTCTGCTGCACTTAACAATGAGCAGGACATTTTTGTTTCTTTGATGGGTGACCCACAATCTGCGGCGCTTCGGTATGTGTTTTTTGCCGAAAGATCGGTGACTAAGATCGCAAAACTCAAAGGGGTGAGGCCACGTGATGTTCGTCATGTGGGTGTGATCGGTGGTGGTACTATGGGTGCTGGCATTTGTGTGGCTTTATTGTTGGCAGGGCTTTCGGTGACGATGATTGAGCAGGACGCGGATGCGTGTGCTGCGGGTCAGGAGCGGGTATCAGATATGCTAAGTGCAAGTATGAAGCGGGGGCTAATATCAAAGGATAAGCGAGCTGCGTTGCTGGGCATGTTCACTGGCGATTTTGTTTATGGTGCGCTGGAAAATGTTGATTTGGTAATTGAAGCTGTTTTTGAGGATATGAAGGTTAAAAAACGGGTTTTTTTGGAGTTAGATCGTGTAACCAAGCCTGAGGCTGTGTTAGCGACGAATACGTCATATTTGGATGTGAACGAGATTGCCGCAAGCGTGAAAGATCCCAGCCGTGTGATTGGGCTGCATTTCTTTTCGCCTGCGCATGTCATGAAACTTTTGGAAATCGTACAACCTGATGGGTTGGCCGATGATGTTCTGGCGACAGGTTTTGCGCTCGGGAAGATGCTGCGTAAGATTTCTGTGCCTGCTGGAGTTTGTGATGGGTTTATTGGGAATCGTATTCTGACAGCATATCGTCGTGAGTGTGATTATATGGTTGAAGACGGCGCCACACCTGAGGATGTGGATGCGGCAATGAAGGCTTATGGTTTCCCAATGGGAATTTTTGCAATGCAGGATATGGCTGGGCTAGATATTGGCTGGGCCGCACGGAAGCGGCGGGCAACAATGCGCGATCCGAAGGAGCGCTATGTTCGGATTGCGGACAGAATTTGTGAATTGGGTCGGTTTGGTCAAAAGACGGGGAGTGGTTGGTTTAAATATCATAAAGGATCCCGGCGTGGAGAGCCCGACCCTATCGTTGAGGCGATTATTTTGGAAGAGGCAGCTGCCAGCGGTGTGACGCGGCGTAGCTTTACAGCCAAAGAAATTATTGATCGTATCTTAGGTGTGATGGTGTTGGAGGGTGAGGCTATCGTAGCCGAAGGCGTCGCGCAAAGCTCTGAAGCGATCGACGTGGTTATGATCAATGGATACGGATTTCCCCGCTATAAGGGTGGACCAATGTTTGCGGCGAAACAGCGATAATTTGTGTGCTTATCACAATCGTTGAGCATAAAATTTTTTTACACCTACATTGCAGATTGTTGTCTGGTATTTTTCACTGGTTGTTTTTCCATTTAGTTGTGTCGAATACTATTGCACGAAGGCAACAAGGAGACAGAAATTTTCAGGTGTACCCAGCGT
>DLZA01000091.1:2839-5745 GCA_003447515.1 Paracoccaceae bacterium | reverse complement strand
GTTGTAACTTCTGGTTGAAATCCCAATGAGAATATCTTTGATACGGGACAATTTTTGCGCGCAAAAAAGTAAATTTGAATTTTTTGTTGAATAAAAGAACGCTGTCTGTGAAGAATTATACTTTAAGGATTGCAAGTAGAAATATCTATGCAACAATCGTGTTAAGACAAAAGATAACATTACTAACAGGGAGAACGAAATGATTAAGGCAATTAAAGGGGCTTCGGCGCTCGCGCTGGTTTTGGCCAGTGGCGCTGCTTACGCGGAAACAAACCTCACCGTTTCTACATGGGCAGGACCAAACCACAGCATGAACGCAAAAGTATTCCCGCGTATTGCTGAAATACTTGAAAGCTGCGCTGGCGGTGACATGAAAGTTAAAATTGAGTATGGGCTGGCACCTCCGCCTGCACAGTACGACACTGTTCGTGACGGCGTTGCCGACATGACCTGGATTGTGCATGGCTATACTCCGGGTAAATTTGTAACAACGAAACTTGCTGAACTGCCGGGTATTCCGGGCAATGCCGAACAAATTTCGGTTGCCTATCAGATGACACACGAGAAGTATCTTGCTTCTGCAGGTGAAGCGAAGGGCGTTGAGGTATTGACGAACTTTGTTCACGGGCCCGGCCTTCTGAATACAGTTGACCCACTTGATAACGGCTATGCAAGCATTGATGGCATGAAGCTGCGTGTTGGTGGCGGTGTTGCGAATATGATTGGTTCGGCACTTGGTGTTGCTGGCGTAAACGTTCCGGCACCTGCAGTTTATGAAACAATTGCATCGGGCGTTGCTGACGGCGTTTTCTTTCCTGCGGAAACACTGTTTGCTTTTAAAACTGCTGAGTTGACCAAGTACAGCTATGTAAATCCAGATGGCATGTACACAACGTCATTTGGCCTTATCATGAACTCAGACACATATGACGGACTGTCAGATGCAAACCGGAAATGCGTTGACGACATGCGCGGCGTTGAAATGGCGCGCTGGGTTGGCAAGATCTGGGACGAAGCTGATGCCGTTGGTCTTAAGAAAGCGACCGCAGACAATGGCTTGCAAACCATTGAAATGGATGCAGATCAACGGGCTTACTACAAAGATAAAACGTCTGGCATTGAGGCCGCGGTTATTGCAGAAGTTGATGGAGCTGGTGTTGATGGTGCCGAAGCATTGGCATATCTGAAGTCACAACTTAATTAGGGCGAGTTTCAACTTTTTATGAACACCCTGATAAAAAAATCTGAGAAGCTGGCGGACTCCGCCAGCCTCTTTTTTGCCAATGTCGCCGCTGCCATTCTGTTGGTGCTTGTTGCTTTAACTTGTGCTGATGTCATTGGACGATATTTTTTCTCAAGCCCCGTAGTCGGTGCGGTAGAGCTGGTTCGCATATGCATGGCCGGTATTATCTTTTTTTCTTTCCCTATTATGTTTCTTCGCAATGATCATATCATTGTCGATTTGATCCCGTTTTTTCGTAAGGGCTGGCTGGCATGGGGAACGTCAATATTGATTTTGGCGATAACGATTGTGGTCGCCTACAAGATTGGCGACCGGGTTTGTGATTACGCATTTCGTGCGTTTGAAGACAACGACATGACTGAATATTTGGGTATTCCCCGCTGGCCTGTTGTCGGCTTTATAACAATTTCTATCTTTGCGGCTGCTTGCACCTCGGCGCTGCGTCTACTTGTGTTGTTTTCAACACCGGGCGACGTTCATGAGGAAACGCATGAGGACAATTTATGATCATTGCACTTATCGGCTTTGCAGCCGTTTTGATCCTTGCATTCTTGCGGATGCCACTTGGAGTTGCGCTTGGCCTTGTTGGTTTAGTTGGCTTTTCCGAGCTTTCAAGTTACCGGGCGGGCATGTCAAATGCAGCGCGTCTAGTGATCGACTCAGGTCAGTCGTACGGTTTGTCTGTTGTGCCGCTCTTTATTTTAATGGGTTTGATGGTGGACCGTGGGGGGATGGCGAAAGAGCTGTATCGCGCGGCGTATGCGTTTTTGGGGCACCGACGCGGCGGACTTGCAATGTCCACGATAGTTGCCTGCGGCATGTTCTCAGCAATCTGTGGGTCGTCACTGGCAACTGCTGCGACGATGTCAAAAGTTTCGATGCCAGAAATGCGCCGCTACAAATATGATGACTCGCTAGCCACCGCTTCGATCGCTGCGGGCGGCACGCTAGGTATCTTAATTCCACCAAGTGTGATACTGGTGATTTACGGGCTGATTACTAATGCGTCGGTTGGAAAACTCTTTATCGCAGGTGTTTTGCCTGGAATAATCGGTGTTTTGTTCTACCTGGCCGCGGTGATGTTTGTTGTGTCGCGGAACCCAGCGGCTGGTCCTGCGGGTGAGAAAACGAATGGGCGTGACCGTCTTATTGCATTGCGTGATGTTTGGACAACACTCGGCCTTTTCATCTTTGTTATCGGCGGCATTTACGTCGGTGCATTCACCCCGACCGAGGCTGCTGGGATGGGAGCTGCTGGTGCAATTGCGATTGCTTATTTCAGAGGTGCGCTGTCGCTTCAGGTCCTTTTGGAAGTTGCGCGTGAAACGACCATGACGACAGCGAAGCTGTTTCTTGTCGTGTTTGGTGCGATGATTTTCTCAAACTTTGTCAATCGCGCAGGCCTGCCTGACGGATTGCTGAATATCGCACAAGGCTTCGACTTCCCGCCGCTTGGCGTGATTTTCATGATTTTGCTTATTTATCTGGTGTTGGGCTGTGTGTTTGAATCACTTTCAATGATTTTGCTAACCGTCCCAATTTTTGCACCGCTGGTTGAGGGTCTTGGTTTTGATTTGATCTGGTTCGGTATTCTTGTTGTTGTCGCTACCGAGATCAGTTTGATAACGCCACCAATCGGCATGAATGTTTTCGTCCTAAAAGG
>DLZA01000091.1:0-2420 GCA_003447515.1 Paracoccaceae bacterium | reverse complement strand
TTGGTGCCAGCTATTGCACTCCTCCTGCCTTCGATGATGCAGTGATCGCGTCTAAAAGCACTGTGTTCAAATTGTAACGCCGATTTGAGTTACGGATATCGTGTAGCAGGCGTTTCTGCTGTACACTCCAGCGCTTGTCTTTTACTTGCTTTCACAAATGGCTGATTAAGATTTTTTTATAATTTCATCTGTATGCGCGCCAAGTTTTGGAGCTGCTGTTTTCATGGCCAATGGACTTTCAGAAAATCGCATAGGGGATCGTATTGCAGGTAGGTCCTCCAGCTCCATTTGCATCCCACGAGATCGGATGTGCGGGTCTGCGAATAGTTCACTCATATCGTTAATTGGTCCTGCGGGAACCACCTTTGCCTCGCATGCTGCAAGGATTTCTTTCTTAGTGTGCTTTATGGTTTCTTCACGTAAGATTGGCACGAGAGTGTCACGATTAGTTACGCGTTTTGGATTGGTGTCGTAATCTTCGTGGATGGCTAAGTCGGGACGGCTCAGCACATCGCAGAATCGAGCGTATTGACCATTATTGCCGCAAGTTACGATAACATGTCCGTCGGATGTGGGGAACACCTGGTAAGGTACGATATTTACATGAGCGTTGCCGGTTAGGCCTGGTGCCCTGCCAGTAGCTAATGTGTTGAAGCCTTGGTTTGCAGTGACGGCTGTTGCGACATCTAAAAGTGACATATCGATGTGTTGGCCGCATCCAGTTTTTTCTCGGTGGGTAAGGGCTGCCTGGATTGCGATCACTGAATATAGACCTGTAAAGACATCTGTGACCGCCACGCCGTATTTCTGTGGTTCTCCCCCAATTTCGCCTGTAACGGACATCAAACCAGACATGCCCTGCATTAGAAAATCGTATCCTGCTCGTGGCGCGTAAGGGCCTGTCTGGCCAAAGCCTGTGATGGAACAATAAACCAGCCGTGGATTAGTATCTTTCAGACTAGCGTAGTCGAGACCGTATTTTGCAAGGCCGCCAACTTTGAAATTCTCGATCACGACGTCTGCTTCTTTGATAAGACCTAGCAAGTCTGCTTTGCCCTCAGGCGTACGGAAGTCAATGACGACAGATTTTTTGCCACGATTACAGGCGTGAAAATATCCAGCCGTTTGATCATCACCACGATCAATGAAAGGAGGTCCCCATTTGCGCGTATCATCACCATCTGGTGCTTCAATTTTTACCACGTCAGCCCCAAGGTCTGCGAGGGTTTGGCCGGCCCATGGACCCGCTAAAATACGTGCAAGTTCTACAACGCGCAGGCCGTGAAGAGGAGCATGAGACATAAAAAGGCTTTCCAAAACGTTACAAGTTCTGGAGAACCTAACGGTATTAGATCAAAGGCTCCAGTGCGGAGTTAAGACCCAAGTTCTTGTTCAATCAAGTCAGATAGTTGTGTGTAAGGCATATTCGTATATTTTGTGCCGTTCACAAACAGGGTCGGTGTGGAACTTACATCATCTGTTGCAGTAGTTTCTTGAAACCGTGCTACGAGGGCTTCAGCCATTGGTTGATTGTTTAGGCAAGCGTCCATTTGTTCGTTGGAGAGGCCTGCGATTAGGCCAATTTTTCGCATTTTAGCGATTACTTCTGGTGCGTCTCCAGCCCTGGACCATTCGGATTGGCGCTCGTAGAGCATGTCAGTGATGCCAAAAAATTTTGTGTTGTCACAGCGTGCAATCATAGATGCCCACAGGCCAAATCGATCAAAATATACTTCGCGATAGATAAATTTTATTTTATTTGTATCGATATAATTTTCTTTTAGCTGCGGATAGGTGTTGGCGTGAAAGCTGGCGCAGTGTGTGCAAGTGTAGGATGCGTATTCCGTCACCGTTACGACAGCGTCTGGATTGCCTAATACCATTTCTTTCACTTCGATTGCGTCTTGGGCGTAAGATGCTTTCCCTAATAGTGGCGTTGCAACTATTGCGGCCAAGGTCGTGCGACGGGTGAACATTAGATGATCCTCATAAAATTACTTTTGGGGCTTGGTTAAAATATTTTCGCCTAAAGTTGCAAGTGCAGCTCGTAGGGTTTCATCTGATACATTTGAAACAGTGGATTTTACAGCGGCCTTTTCTTTAGGCGCAAGTTTGCGTATTTTGGGTTGCTGTGCACTAGAGTTGAATTGTCTTTCGGTAAATCCTGTTGGTGAGGTTTGTGTCACATGAAGGTGGCTAATCGCAGCGTACCCATAGGTAGCGTTCACACGTTCTTTGATCTGGGGCAGTTGCATTTGCAGCATTGGCGCATTTGCCCCGGTGGTAAGAAGTGTTAAAGTTGCGCCCATGCCTCGGCGAGTATAGCTAACCTTTACTGGATGGGCTATTTTTGCGATAGATGGACCTGCGATTTCGGCCCAATGGGTTAGCAGGCGTGTCTCTGAAAAGCCACGTGTTTC
>DLZA01000072.1:2051-13090 GCA_003447515.1 Paracoccaceae bacterium | reverse complement strand
GTGACGTTGACGCTAACGTAAAGTATAATGAAGTAACATTTTATTCGGGGTCTGACTCATGACACATGCCACTTACCCGCACATGCTCAAACCACTTGACCTCGGGTTCACCACATTACCAAATCGCGTTTTAATGGGTTCAATGCATACAGGCCTAGAAGAGACCGGCGATTGGAACCGTGTAGCAGAGTATTACGCAGAGCGGGCGCGCGGCGGTGTGGCATTGATGGTCACAGGTGGAATTGCTCCAAACGAAGAGGGAGGTGTTTTGCCAGGTGCGTCAGGCATGCAAAACGATGAAGACATCACGAACCATAAAGTGGTGACGGATCGAGTGCATAACGCAGGTGGTAAAATTGCAATGCAAATCTTGCACGCGGGGCGGTATGCTTATAGCCCAAAATGTGTGGCCCCTTCACCCTTAAAATCTCCTATATCCCCATTTTTACCTTCAGAATTAAATGCAGAAGGAATTGAAAAACAGATATCAGATATCGTTGCATGTGCAAAAAAAGCACAACAAGCAGGATATGATGGGGTCGAAATTATGGGATCAGAGGGTTATTTTCTGAACCAGTTTCTAGTGACCCACACCAACAAACGCACAGATGAATGGGGCGGGTCCTATGAAAACCGTATGCGCATGCCTGTAGAAGTTGTGCGGCGAACACGTGACGCTGTTGGACTAAATTTCATAATAATTTATCGTCTATCGATGATCGATCTGGTGCCAAATGGATCCACTTGGAAAGAAGTGGTGCAATTGGCCAAGGCCGTTGAAGCAGCTGGTGCAACCCTCATAAATACGGGGATCGGTTGGCACGAAGCTCGGATTCCGACGATCGCGACAAGTGTACCAAGAGCGGCATTTAGTTGGGTTACAGCCAAATTAATGAGCGAGGTCAGAATACCTATCATAACATCGAACCGTATTAACACGCCAGAAGTAGCTGAAGAACTATTATCCAATGGACACGCCGATATGGTATCTATGGCCAGACCGTTTTTAGCAGATGCTAATTTTGTAAAAAAAGCTAAGGAGGGTAAATCCCAGCAAATTGCCCCATGTATCGCCTGCAACCAAGCTTGTTTAGATCACACATTTTCCATGAAACTAACATCTTGTTTAGTGAATCCACGTGCCTGCTCTGAAACCAAACTGAACTATAGCCCTGCGATCCAAATCAAGTCAGTTGCGATCGTTGGTGCAGGCCCAGCGGGTCTGTCCACAGCTTTAGTCGCTGCAAAGCGTGGGCACACTGTGACCATCTTTGATGGTGCCTCACAAATTGGTGGCCAATTAAATATGGCCAAACAAGTGCCTGGAAAAGAGGAATTCTTTGGATTGGTGGAGTATTACCGCAACGAAGTGGCGCGTTTGGGAATTAATCTTGAGTTGAACAAATTTGTGTCTTCGAATGATTTGAGCGGTTACGACGAGGTGGTAATTGCCACGGGTGTCACGCCGCGTAATCCTCAAATTGAAGGACAGGACGGGCCTAATGTAGTGGATTATATTGATGTGCTGCGTGACAAGGCCACAGTAGGTAAACGTGTTGCTGTGATTGGTGCAGGTGGGATTGGTTTTGATGTATCAGAATTTTTAGTCCACGAAGGTGAAAGCCCAACCGAGAATTTAGAATTGTGGAAACGCGAATGGGGCGTTGGTGATCCAAGTCTCACACGCGGTGGATTAGCTGCCAGTGGTGCACAACCCGAAGCGCCTGTCCGACAGGTGACATTACTACAGCGTAAGGCGCAAAAGCTTGGAAAAGGGCTAGGTAAGACGACTGGCTGGATCCACCGCTCTTCGCTGGCCATGAAGAATGTTGAGATGGTTGCCGGTGTAAATTACGAAAAAATCAGTAGTGCGGGACTACATGTGTCTTTTGGGGAGGCACGTGAGAAAATGAGGTTGATTGAATGTGACACCGTTGTATTGTGTGCAGGTCAGATTTCTAATCGTTCACTTGCCGACGATTTGGAAGCCAAGGGCATACACTGCCATGTGATCGGTGGGGCAAATATAGCCGCAGAACTGGATGCCAAAAGGGCAATTGATCAGGGGTCTCGCTTAGCGGCCGGATTTTAATTTAGGTATTTGCAAAACATTATCTTGGCATTCGATGCTGGGGTAAATCTTTAGTAGTGGCCGCTAAAACATAATATCATTTTTAGAACAAGTTTCAGAAAGTTCGTCCATTATTGTGACTAAAGCGGATGAAATACCTGGCTCTGATAGAGAATGACCGGCAGATGGAACCATAATTAAACGCGACGCAGACCAATGTTTGTGTAGTTCAAAGGCGTTGTGTGGCGGACAGATCATATCATAGCGGCCTTGCACAATAGACCCTGGAATGTTCCCTATCCTTCCAATGTCTTTAAGAATTTGGCCGTCTTCGCGTAAAAAACCCGCGTTACGGAAATAATGATTTTCAATTTTAGCAAAAGCAAGCGCGTAAGATGCTGGCACAGTTCCACGATTGCTCGACTGCTCGAGGGAGGCTAACGCGCTTTCCCACTCAGTCCAAGCACGGGCAAACCTTGTCTGAATGTCTTCGTTATCTGATTCCAATCGTCTTGCATAAGCCTCAATAATGTCATGTTGTTCATCGTCTGGAAGCAAACCTACAAAATGATCCCACTCTTCAGGAAAGAATGCTGCTGCGCCACCACCGTAGAACCAATTCAGTTCTGCTTGTGTCATCACAAAAATACCACGCAGTACCAAATGTTTGACGCGGTTTGGATAGGTTTCTGCATAAATTAGGGCTAGCGTTGCCCCCCATGAGCCACCAAAAACAATCCATTCATTAATACCAAATTCCTTTCGAATCATTTCAATGTCAGCAACCAGATCCCAAGTGGTATTTTCTATAATCGATGCGTGTGGGCGTGATCGTCCACAGCCACGCTGATCGAATAAAATCACGCGGTAAATATCTGGATGGAAAAAACGACGCATTCCAGATGAGCAGCCGCCACCTGGGCCGCCGTGCAGGACCACGACGGGAATACCATTTGGGTTACCACATTCTTCAACATAGAGCACATGATTCCCCGACACAGCCAACATTCGATAGTTGTAAGGCTGTATCACGGGGTAAAGTTGACGGTATGCGCCAATTTGGCTCTCGGAATTTTTCATGTGTAGATTATATAAAGAGTAAATTTAATAGCCAACTGTTACAGTTTGAGAAAGTGAACGCAATGGCAGGACCAACAACAGTGGATGCAAGTGAAATTGCGAAATTTGAAGCAATGGCAGCAGAATGGTGGGATGAGGGCGGCAAGTTCAAGCCACTTCACATGCTAAATCCATGTCGATTGGAATACATCGTGGATCAGCTGACCGCCGAATTTGGAAGAGATCGAGATGCACTCGACAGTCTGAAGGGTTTAAGGATCCTCGATATTGGCTGTGGCGGTGGCTTATTATCAGAACCTATGGCAAGGCTTGGTGCAACTGTGATCGGTGCCGATGCGGCTTCAAGAAACATTCCTGTGGCACAGATCCATGCAAAAAAAATGGGCCTAAATATTGACTACCGACATGTGACTGCTGAGGAGTTGGCAGATGCTGGCGAACAATTTGATGCAATTCTAAATATGGAAGTGGTGGAGCACGTAGCCAACCCACAGGCTTATTTAGATGCTTGTCGGACCCTACTGAAGCCTGGTGGTATTATGATTTGTTCAACATTGAATCGTAATCCCAAAAGCTTTTTGATGGGAATCATCGGTGCAGAATATGTAATGCGATGGCTACCTAAAGGCACACACGAATGGTCGAAGTTTATCACGCCTAGTGAATTATACACATTCATTGAAACGGCTGGACTCAAGCCAGTAGATCGCAAGGGATTTGTGTTTAATCCAATCACTTGGAGTTGGTCAATTTCCGCGAGGGATCTCAGCGTTAATTATGTGACAGCGAGCGTTAAGCTCTAAACGTTGTCCGGAATTTTCGAAGCGTTGACAATACAGTTTTCATGCTCTGGTTGCCAAGGTTGTCTGCAATTATTTGGAATTCGGGAGTAAGCGCAGTTAAAGCTTGGTCTCTGGCAGAGCGACCTGAGTCGCTAATCGAAACCTGCTTTTTGCGGGAGTCTTCCCAGTCGGGGCGAATATGAATATAACCCGCCAACTCCAGTTTTTTTAACGTATTCGTAATTGCACCTTTAGTGAGCCCAAAGCTACGCGCCAATTTAGCAGGCGAAACTTCACCCACATGGACAAGTTGGGTCAGAACCGAAAAATGCGACATCTCCATTCCTTTTGGTAGGTTGCGGGCCAACACGGCTTTAATCGTTTGATCTGCTGCTATCAATTCTGAAAATAACATTAAAACAAGCTTTAAATCTGGTTCGTCGTTCATGGTTTTGCGTAAATCCGGTCGTGTTGCAGGGCTGGAATGCGGTCTCGGGCAATTTGCACAGAAGCCAGGTCCAAATCAACAACGTGTGCGCCCGTAGCGGTTCCGGCATCAAGCAAAACTTCGCCCCACGGGTCAACAACTAGAGAGTGTCCGTAGGTGGATCGTGGCTTACCTGCGCTGATAGCGTGTTCACCAGTTTGCGCTGGTGCGATTACAAAGCAACCGTTTTCAATGGCGCGGGCGCGTAAAAGCGAATTCCAATGTGCGCCACCCGTTACAGGAGAAAAAGCCGAGGGAACTGTCAGGATATGCGCACCATGTTGAGCAAGGTCGCGGTAAAGATGTGGAAAGCGCAGGTCATAACAGATGGTCATGCCAATATTTGCAGTGGGTGTAGCCACAACAGGAACAGTCCTACCTGATCTGTAAACTGCACTTTCACGATAAGATTCAGTTTGAGATATCTCGACATCAAACAGATGAACTTTATCGTAACGGGCCATGATTTCACCCTTGGAATTTATTAAAAAAGACCGATTAGAAAAGCGTCCATCAGGATTATTTGTTTTAAGTGTAAGGGAACCAATGAGGAGCCAGATGTTCAGGTCAGCAGCCGTTGCACGTAAAGCTCTAAGAGTTTGATCGTCCATTTCATGACGCAAAACGGAATTTTGATACACCTGGCTGGTAGACACCATATTTGTGACCTCAGGTGTGGCAACAAAGGTTGCACCTTGGGCAACTGCATCCGCAATAAATATTTGAGTGCACGAAAGGTTAAGGATGGGGTCATCACCGTTGTTGAGTTGGATTACCCCAATTCGCATTAGTTGGTCAGCACTGCGTCGAGCTTACCAGCATTTTCCAATGCGTGCAGATCATCACAGCCACCGATGTGTTCATTGCCAATAAATATTTGTGGAACAGTTCGCGATCCGTTCGCTCGTTTGATCATCTCTATCCTGGAGTTCGGGTCAACCATTACGTTGATCTCCACAAATGATACATTTTTAGAATTAAACAACCGTTTTGCAGCTGAGCAAAATCCACAGATCGGTGTAGTGTAAATTTCAACGCTCTTCATCTAGGTAATCCTTTAAGCTTTCTCCTGATATAGATGGTTAATCAGCCTTCGCAAAGTGGGTAAAGCCGAAGACATTCACGGATGCTGCAATTTTTCCCAAATAGGCTTTGGCATATTAAGTCGCATTTGCAACTCTAGAAACCAAATTATCGATCAAAAGTATCGGCTTCCCCATATTTTTCCTTTGATGGGATTGTTCCTTATACCGCGTTGAGCAAAACGATCGAATAAAATACGCTTAAAACCGCTAATTACCTTTTCTTTTAGGCAGTCTTAGATGTAGCAAGTGCAGCAGGAGATGAACCCGATGGATATACCTACCCTTTTTGATCCCGAGGCCATCGCCACACACCGTGCTCGCGCCGGAAATGAAGGTGCTTTATTTTTACATAAATTTGCAGCGTCAGAAGTTGCAGAGCGATTAAAAGACGTTAATCGAACATTTTCAGATACAGCTTTTATTGGGTGGCAGGCGCGAATGTGGGCGCGTGAAACCTACTTGAAACCAAAGCTAGTTCCTAACGCTGATGTGTTAAATCTGAAAGCTGAAAGCTGTGATTTAATTGTAAATTGCATGGATTTGCATTGGGCAAACGATCCTGTGGGGCAATTAATCCAAATGCGCCGTGCCCTGCGGCCCGATGGTTTGATGATCGCCGTGATGTTTGCTGGAAAAACGTTGGATGAATTACGCCATTCCTTTATCAAGGCGGAGGCTGAAGTGACTGGCGGAATCAGTCCACGAGTAGCCCCAATGGCAGACTTGCGTGCGCTAGGTGCGTTGTTACAACGAGCGGGATATGGCTTACCTGTCGCAGATATTGAGTCGGTGCGCGTCGCTTACAAAACGCCGTGGCATTTAATGCGCGAATTACGAGCGATGGCAGAAACAAACGCTATGGTTTCCCGAAAAAAATTTTTCACACAACGCAATGTGTTTATGAAAATGGGAGAGGTATACACAAACAAATATTGTGAAGACGGGCGAATAATGGCTACTTTTGAATTAGCATTTTTAACAGGTTGGGCACCGAGTGATACACAACAAAAACCACTGCGGCCAGGATCAGCCACAACGCGGCTAGCAGATTTCTTAGGTGCGACAGAATTAGGTGAGGATGGGAAAAAGGCTTGATTTCAGAAGAATTTAAGTTAGTTGCCCTCCATCAAAGAAAGACAACGCTATGATGATTGAGACTCGCCCACCCCATTCAGATGAAGACCACCCAAAGGTGAGTTTTGGCAAAGTTGGTGTGATTATTTCAAACCTTGGGACGCCTGACGCGACCGACTACTGGTCTATGCGACGATACCTAAACGAGTTTTTATCAGATCGTCGAGTTATCGATTATGCACCGTGGAAATGGCAGCCACTTTTACAATTGATCATCCTCACAAAACGTCCGTTTTCGTCAGGCGAGGCGTATCGTGGGATTTGGAATAATGAGAGGGATGAAAGCCCTTTGTTGACCATTACACGTGATCAATGCGAAGCATTGAAAGCCTCATTGAAAAACGTCTATGGCGATAAAGTTGAGGTAGATTTCGCTATGCGATATGGAAATCCTTCGACTAAATCAGTTATCCAAAATCTCAAGGAAAAGGGATGTGATCGAATCGTGTTTTTCCCATTGTATCCGCAGTATTCAGCGCCAACGACAGCGACTGCTAATGACCAAGCGTTTCGAACATTAATGGAAATGAAATGGCAACCAAGCTTTCGTACAGTACCTGCCTATTACAACCATCCTTTATACATTAAATCCTTGGCAGCATCAGTTCGTGAAGCCTACGCAAATTTGGAAATTGAACCAGATATTTTAGTTACATCTTATCACGGGGTACCTATACGGTATTTGAAAGAAGGTGATCCGTATCATTGTCAATGCCAAGTAACTTCACGCCTTTTACAGGCAGAGTTAGGTTGGTCAGATGAAAAAATACAAGTCACATTCCAATCACAGTTTGGACCAGAGGATTGGTTGCAGCCATTCACCGTAGATGATGTTGCGCGGTTAGCCCGCGAAGGTAAGAAAAACATTGCAATCATGGCTCCTGCTTTTTCGTCTGATTGTGTAGAAACACTGGAGGAAATTAACGAAGAAATTAAAGAGTCTTTTGAAGAAGCCGGAGGCGACACATTCATCTATATTCCATGCTTGAACCACCGGCATGATCACATTGAAATGATGGCTGATATTATCAAAAATGAAGCGGCTGGCTGGCTATAGAAGGTCGCGCAATGTAGCGATTAATGGAATATCTGCTGGCGGCATGGGATAGTCGTGCATTTGGCCGATATGTACCCATTTAAGGTTCTGCTGTTCGCGTGGAGTCGGAATACCCTCCCATCGGCGGCAGGCAAAAACGGGCATAAGTAGGTGAAAGTCATCGTAACTGTGGCTCGCAAATGTCAAAGGAGCAAGGCAGCTGGACCATGTATTTATGCCAAGCTCTTCTTCAAGCTCGCGGACGAGTGCAGTCTCTGGTGTTTCGCCTAATTCAACCTTACCACCTGGAAATTCCCACAATCCTGACATTGACTTGCCGTCAGGGCGCTGGGCGAGCAATACCCGCCCATCTCTGTCGATGAGAGCAACGGCGGAAACAAGAATTGTTTTCATGAACGATAATCCGCGTTAATTTTTATGTAACCATGAGTCAAATCACATGTCCAGACCTGTGCGGTACCGTCGCCCATGCCCAATCCTACGCTAATTTTTAAGTTTCGGTTCTTCATATAAGTTGAACCTGCATCTTCTGTATAGCTGGGAGACACCCAGCCTTTTTCTGCTACTAAGATATTACCAAAATTAATACTGATTTTGTCGCGGTCTGCGGGTTCGCCCGATTTACCAATCGCCATAACAACACGACCCCAATTGGGATCTTCACCAGCAGCTGCTGTTTTCACAAGCGGGGAGTTTGCAATTGCGAGGGCTACTGTATGGGCGCTATCGTCTGATACGGCGCCAGTTACTTCAACCTCGATGAACTTGGTTGCACCTTCCCCATCTTTAACGACCAGATGGGCTAAATCACGCATTACATCATGCAAAGCCGATGCAAACTTCTGGCTATCGACACCATCCACACCAATTATTTGTGTGTTGCCCGCTGCACCCGTTGCGAATGCCAGAAGCGTGTCGGAAGTAGATGTATCACTATCAACAGTTATAGCGTTAAATGTGCGTCTGTTTTCAGAACTAATTATTTGCTGCAAGACAGATGACGTAACTGCTGCATCAGTGAAAATGTAGACAAGCATGGTGGCCATGTCAGGCGCGATCATACCTGAGCCCTTGGCAAAACCTGAAATTAGAATAGTTTTTCCATCAATTTCTACGCTTCTACCCGCGCCTTTAGCAAACGTATCAGTCGTCATGATTGCCCTGGCGGCGGCAGCGCCGTTTGTTGGAGACAGGTTCACGTTGAGATCATCTAGGATCGAAATAATTTTATCGTGAGGGAGTAGTTCACCAATCACGCCTGTAGAAGATGTGAGAACGTTTTCTGGTCTTGTTTTTAAAACTTTAGCGGCAGAGGAGGAAATAAACTCAACAGAGGTATCTCCTGCTTTGCCAGTGAATGCATTAGAGTTACCAGAGTTAACCACCACGCCTAGCGCGTCGGCAACCGTGTTAGTTTTTTGCAATGCAGCAAGCTTGACTTGACAATCAAGCACTGAACCAGAGCGCGTAGCAGATCGGGTGAAAACACCTGCAACAGCACTGCCGGCTTCGATGCGCGCAAGCATCACGTCATCACGCTCCTGGTATTTTACGCCAGCGGCACCAGCAGCGTAAGTCACGCCATTAATTTCTGGTAAGGTAGGAAATCCCAACGCTGGTGCCAAAGGAGAAATCCCAGTATCTGCTTTTCTTGTATTCAGTTCAGCTTTCAGCCCTCTAATCTTTGTTTTTAGTTTACTGATTTTATGCTTCAATTTAGCCTTTGACTTCACCATCAGATTTACCTTTAGTTTCAGTCCGCCAAGAGCTTACTCTGACGAATAATTGAGGGATCAAATTTCCTATCAGAACGTTTGATATCTGCAGTCAGCTCAATATTATTAAGGTACTTTTCCACAGCAACGGCTTGCAGTTGTTCAATCAATTGGGCACGAACCTCAACTAAAGATGCTGCTGGCTTTTCACGTTTTTCATTCAACATAATCACATGCCAACCAAATTGTGTTTTAACTGGTGGAGAAATTGCACCTATGTCCATAATCACAACAGCCTGTTCAAATTGGGGAACCATTTGTCCAAGACCAAACCAACCCAAAGCACCACCGTTTGGACCTGATGGACCTGTTGATTTCGCTCTTGCAAGTTGTGCAAAATCTACACCACTTTCGAGTTTAGTAACGAGGTCTTTTGCTTCGTCTTCTGTTTCCACAAGGATATGTGCTGCGTTGAATTCTTTTGCGCCCGCAGCATCTAAATATTGATCATTGTAGGCTTTTTCAATCAGCTCATCTGTCGTGGCAGCGTCCTCAACTTCACCGAGTGCTACAGTCGCTAAAAGTGCCCGGATTTCGTTTTCAATCGATAAGCGAAGCGCTTTGGAGTCAGCGTCAACTTCATGAGAGAGGAGCGATTGCTGGATCAATTGATCCACAACCCCTTTAAATAAATCGATATCTGGCAATTGTTTGAAGCGGTCTGGCAGGCGGTCAGCCAAAGCGATGACATGGCCAACGGTGATGTCTTTGCCATTTACAGTTACAACAACCGTTTCAGATGTTGGTGCCTGTTGAGCAATGGATGATGTCGCTGTGAAAACCGCAACAAAGAAGGTGACAAAATGACGAGTAATTTTCATAAATTGGCTCCGATTTTTTGCCCCAATTTATCAAGGCAGATGAAGTATTTGTGTCGCCTGATTTTTGGGGCAACGTTGACAGTACGAACAGACCCGCTTAGATGCGTTTCTGGCATGGATGCAAAAACTAATTGGCGTTAGGAAACCCTTACGCTGACGCGGTCAGAGCTACAAGACAGGCTTAGACCTAAAATTTTAAAGTCACGTCGGAATTTTGCCGCAAATGAAGGCGGCCTAGAAGATAAACGGAGCAGTTATGCTGGGCTTGAATACTATTGGTAAAAAGATCTTTGGAACTCCAAACGATCGCAAGGTCAAAAAAGTGCAATCCCTCGTAGCACAAATCAACGCACTGGAACCAGAATTCACAGCACTTGAGGACTCTGGAATCTTAGCAAAAACTGAAGAGCTCAAGAAACGCCTTGAGGGTGGTGAAAGCCTCGATAGCCTTTTGCCAGAAGCTTTTGCCAATGCGAGAGAGGCAGCTGTTCGCACGCTGGGTTTACGCCCATTTGACGTACAATTAATTGGAGGTATTTTTCTCCACCGTGGTGACATAGCAGAAATGAAAACGGGTGAAGGTAAGACGCTGATGGCAACCTTACCCGTTTATTTGAACGCGCTGACAGGCCGTGGTGTGCATGTTGTGACTGTAAACGACTATTTGGCGAAACGGGATGCAGAATGGATGGACCAAGTCTATTCCTTTCTTGGGATGACTACAGGCGTCGTTTACCCAAACATGGA
>DLZA01000072.1:0-1827 GCA_003447515.1 Paracoccaceae bacterium | reverse complement strand
CGACTATTTGGCGAAACGGGATGCGGAATGGATGAACCAGGTCTATTCCTTCCTTGGGATGACTACAGGCGTCGTGTACCCAAATATGGATGAAGCAGAGAAGCTTACAGCTTATCAAGCGGATATTACATACGCTACGAACAACGAACTAGGATTTGATTATCTTCGTGATAATATGAAATCTGAACTAACTCAGATAGCACAGCGCGATCATTATTTTGCAATTGTCGATGAGGTGGATTCGATCCTGATCGACGAGGCACGGACTCCATTAATTATTTCCGGCCCATCAGAAGATCGCTCCGAGCTTTACGTGACAGTCAATAAACTGATCCCAAAATTGGTCGACGAACATTACACAATCGACGAAAAAGCACGTTCTGCCGTCTTAACCGAAGAAGGCAACGAATTTGTCGAACAAGCATTTCTGAACCAGGAACTGATTGAAGTAGGGCAGTCCCTATACGATCCCGAGAGTACGACACTTGTGCATCACGTTAACAATGCCTTACGCGCGCACAAATTGTTTTTGCGTGAAAAGGATTACATCGTAAAAAACGGCCAAGTCCTGCTGATCGACGAATTTACGGGTCGGATGATGGATGGGCGTCGCCTTTCCGATGGCCTGCATCAAGCACTTGAAGCTAAGGAAAACGTAGAGATCAAGCCTGAGAATGTAACGCTCGCATCAGTTACGTTCCAGAACTACTTCCGCCTTTACGACAAACTGTCAGGCATGACGGGTACGGCCCAAACCGAAGCTGAGGAATTTCAAGAAATTTATGGCTTGGGTGTGATCGAAGTGCCAACTAATAAACCCATCGCACGAGTTGACGAGCATGACGCTATTTACCGCACTGCAAAAGAAAAATATGCCGCCATTGTTGAGGAAATTGCCAAGGCACATCTGAAGGGTCAGCCTACGTTAGTTGGGACAACCTCAATCGAAAAATCAGAATATCTATCTACTTTGATGCAAGACCAAGATCTATTGAAAACCATTTCTGAAAAACAGCACACCCATGCGGCCACTGCGAAGGAAAAAGAGAATAAAGAAAAATACAATGACTGGGCGGATGGCATTGCTAAATTAGCCTCACAGCCAGATGGTATTCCGCACAACGTTTTGAATGCGCGTTTTCATGAGCAAGAAGCAGGCATTATTGCAAACGCTGGTAAACTAGGCGCGGTAACGATTGCAACAAACATGGCGGGTCGTGGCACGGACATTCAGTTGGGTGGTAACGTCGATATGCAAGTTATTGAATCCATAGAAGCAGCTGATGTTGACGATGATCCTGCGGAAATTCGCAAAAGAGTTATCACAAGTGTTGCGGTTGACAAACAGAAAGCTTTAGACGCAGGTGGTTTGTTTGTTTTGGCAACAGAACGCCACGAAAGTCGCCGTATTGATAACCAGCTGCGTGGTCGATCCGGGCGTCAGGGCGACCCAGGTAAATCAAGTTTTTTTCTAAGTCTTGAGGATGACCTAATGCGGATTTTTGGATCTGAACGTTTGGATAAAGTTCTGAGCACTCTGGGTATGTCTGAAGGTGAGGCGATTATTCACCCCTGGGTAAATAAATCTTTGGAGAAGGCACAAGCAAAAGTTGAAGGACGTAACTTTGACATTCGAAAACAGTTGTTAAAATTTGATGACGTGATGAACGACCAACGGAAGGTAATCTTTGAACAGCGATTTGAGATTATGGAAGCAGATGATCTGTCTGATGTAGTAAAAGATATGCGTGACGAAGTTATCGAAGATTTGGTAACAGAGCACATCCCCCCTAAAAGCTATCCCGATACGTGGAATATCGAGGGCCT
>DLZA01000288.1 GCA_003447515.1 Paracoccaceae bacterium | reverse complement strand
TTCAAGAAAGTCGATTGTATTGTTGATGTAGGTGGCGGCATTGAAACTGAGCCGTTGCGTCCCAACGAGGAACCCCCCCATGATCCCAATAACGTCCCCAGTGAAAGCTAGTACTGGCAGGGCGAGTGTAGTGGCGAGTACGCGTGGAACTACAAGGTATTTAATTGGATTTGTGGAAAGCGTGGTAAGCGCGTCGATCTGTTCGGTGACGCGCATCGTGCCGAGTTCTGCTGCAATTGATGAGGAGACGCGGCCAGCAACCATGAGACCGCCGAGAACAGGGCCAAGTTCGCGTACCATAGCGATAGCAACAACTGAGGGGACGACGGCCTCGGCGTTGAAACGTGCACCACCTGAATAGATTTGTAATGCGAGAGCACCGCCAGTGAAGAGCGCTGTAAGGCCGACGACTGGCAATGAAAAATATCCTACCGTTAATAACTGCCGGGCAAACTCGCGAAAATAGAATGTGGGGCGGAATAGGTGTGTGAGCGTCAAAACTGCAAATACGACGATGCGGCCAATCGAGGTGCAAAGGCTAAGGATGCTACGGCCGATGGAGCCAAGGGTTTTGTCGAGGATGAATGGTACCTGCATAGGAGTCCCCTTTTTTATTCTTCATATACGCGATTGTAGCGCCCGCCAAGAGAAGTGAGGATTTCATAACCAATAGTTCCTGCGGCGTCAGCGAGATCATCTATGGTTTGGTGGTTGCAAAGGATATCAAGGTGGGATGGAGTATGATCTAAATTGGTGATGTCTACTGTTATTAAGTCCATAGAAACACGGCCAATTAATTCGCAGGGAATGTTGCCAGCGTAAAGTTTTATGCTGCGGCCGTTGACGTTATTGCCTATTTGACGAATGAGGCCGTCCGCATAACCAGCTGCGATAGTGGCCACTTTTGTTCGTTTATTTGCACGGTAGAATGCGGCGTACCCGACGGCCTCACCTGCTTCTACTGTTCTGGTTTGAATGATTGGGACTGAGACGCGAACAACAGGTTTTGCATCTGTATAAGGATAGCCTCCGTAAAGACCAACGCCGGGACGAGTTAGGTCGAAATGATACCTGGAACCAAGGAGGGTTCCACCCGTTGCAG
Organism: Paracoccaceae bacterium; assembly: GCA_003447515.1. GTDB lineage: Bacteria > Pseudomonadota > Alphaproteobacteria > Rhodobacterales > Rhodobacteraceae > Amylibacter. The sequence continues at coordinate 1,850 of DLZA01000288.1, read as the reverse complement.
CCAATGATTTTGGAATATCTAGGCTATTGGTCATGGCACAAAAGGACGCTAGCTGTTCTCTATTCATCACGTGGTCTGGTTCGTCCGCGCAAGCGAGGTGGGATAATAGGAGTTGCGGTTGTGCGGCAACGATATCATCGCGGCAGACCTTAAATTCGTTTGGTTCAAGACCGAGTCGGTTCATCCCTGTGTCAAGTTGAATGCCAAAATCCAGGTTTTTTCCTATGTATCTTTTGACTTGGTCAGGAGAATTCAGAAGAGGGACTAAATTGTTGGATTGAAGGATGTAGTGGTCGTCTATGCACGCGCCCGAAAAAACGTAAATTGTTGTGTCACGCGGGGTGTTCGCGCGTACTGCAATTCCTTCTTCGGCAGCGGCCACAAAAAAAGTTTTTGCGCCGACTTTGGACAGAGCATTTGAAATACGGCCGGCATCGCAGCCGTATCCATTTGCTTTAACCACCGCTGCAGTTTCTACATCTGGAGCTGATTTTGCATCCAATGCACGCCAATTGTCTTTAAGTGCAGCTAGATCAATAGATAGTGTAGCTACAGCCATGATAAAATCCTCTTTTTTGCATCTAGGGACACCAGCGCGGCGTTTGGGTCAAGTAGTTGGTGTGTGAACATGGGTAATTTGATCAAAAGAAACAGAGTGCTCGGCATTATTGGTGAAAGTAATTTAAGCGCCGCACTGAGTGCCTGTTGGACTGAAGGATTTTTGGCTTGTATGCAATTGAACTCAGTTGTTTTTTAAAGAGCCCCTTGTTTGGAGGACTTGAGTACAGTTAAGATCCAGATCTTGCTGCTCGGCTCGCTTTTCGAAAGTTTTTCGTTAGTCTAGAATTCATACATCCGTGTAATCATGACTTGTTTTCTTATGTTGATTATAGCTTGCACTAAGTTCACTTCGCAGAAAATTCCCAAAATGAAGAGAGGAAAATTGAGGGTTACCAGTGCCTTTTAAAGGTTTGATTGTGCTGTTGACGTGGGGATCAAAAAAAAAGGGTATAGAGTAGCGCTCCCGACCTGAATGGTTGATTACGCGGTGGGGGGTGGATTTAAGGAAGCCGTTTGAGAAGCGGTTCAGCATGTCACCAACATTAACCATGAACGTTCCATCGATTTTCGGCGCGTCGATCCAATCACCTGATGGTGTTTGCACTTGTAAACCGCCAGTTTCATCTTGGGCCAAAAGTGTGAGTGCGCCAAAATCAGTATGTGGTGCGGATCCATAAAGATCATCGGCAGATTTTTTTGGTGTAGGGGGATAGTGAAGGAGACGCAACCATATGGTGGGATTTTTAAAGGCTGGCGTGAGGTCTGCTGGATCAGCGTTACAGGCTTCAGCTGCGAGTGTGATGAGGTGTTGACCCAGCCCAGTCATTGCTGAGGCATACGTTGTAAGCGTTTCGCGGAAACCTTTCAGATTTGGCCATTGGTTGGGGCCTGACAGATATTCATCTCGTGAAGCGATAGCTTCATTCATCATCATGAAGCTACTGGATTGATTGGGTTTTTTTATATCTTCTAGTTTAGAGTTCACGTCTATTGATGTGTTGATTGGGATGTAGCCACGGTGGTTTTTATCAAGCGCTATGGATTGCTTTTCAGGCTCGGGTAGAGCATGGAACTCGTGTGACGCAGTAAAAGTGGCATCGATAAGGGTTTGGTTTATGCCATGATTTTTGATGTAGGCGAAGCCAGCGGTGGAATATGCGGTAGCAAACTCGTTTATAACGGCAGTCCTATCATTTGACAGATCAATTATGGGGATTTTATGAAAGATGTTCATTTTCGTGCTCTAAAAACAATAAAATTGAATTTCAGTGATAAAAGTGCAGGCCTTT
>DLZA01000025.1:2164-4526 GCA_003447515.1 Paracoccaceae bacterium | reverse complement strand
CAGAAGAATGAAGAAAAGCAGCTTCTACTTCAATGATGTCACCAAAATCGCCGGCCCGTACAAAATTAATTAACTTCTGCGCTCCAGGAAAAAATGGCATTTCTGAAGAGCAACGGACCAAGCAATCAGGATGAGCCAATATTGATTCTTGGATTTGGTGGTTAGCATCTGCGTCTATGCCGAATGGCTTCTCACCCAAGAGGTGTTTTCCAGCAGCCAAAATATCTGGATAAATGTTGTGGTGAAGACTGTGGGGTACAGCGCAATATACAGCCTCAACAGTTTCATTAGCCAAAAGTTCACGGTAGTCTGCAGTAACTTGTTTGACTGATGGAACATTAGCCGAAAACCAATTGGTAAGCAGGGGGTTCAGGTCACAAACTGCAACAATTTCAGGGCGCGCTTTAGTATCGGTTAAATGAAACCACCTAGCAGCAGCTGAGGCAAACTCCCTTCCCATCAGACCGCATCCAATCACACCAAATTTGATAATGCGCGTCACGAAATCAAACCAAATGCATTGGGTCCGGATAACCCGTCGTGAACGACGGCCATCAGTGCCTTTGTCATACCAGATGGGTTCGCATGATGTATCACATTGCGCCCATATACTATGCCCTTAGCCCCTTGCTCCATCAAAACAGAAGTTCTAGTTAAAATCTCTTCATCAGAAACTTTGCCACCACCCCTGACCAGAACAGGGATACCCTGAGCGATCTCAATGACTTGGTGATAATCTGTGACTTCATCGCAAGGATCAGCCTTAATGATATCCGCACCAAGTTCCACGGCTTGACGCACTAAGGATAGTATTTTGGTGATGTTGCCATCAACCATATAGCCTCCCCCTGCCTTCGCATTGTCTTGCATAACAAGGGGTTCGACCATAAGCGGCATTCCAACCTTCTCGCAAGCCCTCTTTAATATGTTAATATTTTTGATACAGGCCTCGTGCAACTCAGGCTGATTGGGCAGCATCAGGAGATTGACCACAATGCAAGCCGCGTCAAGCATGATGCCTTGTTCTACCGCATCCTCAATGATGACCGAAAAAAGCTTCTGTGGCAGAGGGTTCCCGTAGACATTTGCAATGTCTGTACGCAAAACCAAGGCGGGTCGTGCCTTGCCTGGAATTGCTTGTAGGATTGGCGCTGTACCTGGTGTAAGTTGAATTGCATCCGGTGCTGCAGCAGCGACGATGCTGATAGCATTATGCATATTTTCTATTCCATTAAGAAAGCCCGGTTCGTTGAACATGCCATGATCGATTGCTACATCAAAGCAATTTCCTGATGTGCCAAATAGCCGTTTCATGCGTGCTGACTTCATTTGAAATACTCCTTATTTATAATCCTAATTTAAAGCACATAGCCGAGCTACCTTAAAGATAAATGTGTATAGTATATATGTAATAATATCGAAAGTTTATAAATACTTATCTTTATTTCTTTCAACTTGCATCCTTGCTAAAATGTAGTTCTACGTCCAGTTGAACATTAAATATTCTTTATTCACTTTTAGGCATGTTTAGGAACAACAATTGTGCGAACCTCACCATTTGGTGGGGGAGAAGAAATTGCAAGTGCGGCCTCCTCTAAGGAGATAATCCGGCTTACGAGAGGTGAAACGTTTATTGTACCATCTGCGATCATTTGCGCAGCCCGATCGTGGGTAAACGGATTGAGGAAACTAAAGTGCATCTGGATCTCTCTGAACAGCATGTCAAATGGCTCGATTGGCACCTGTTCACCTTGCGATATAACACCGAGAATGACTACCCGCCCTCCACTTCGCGCAAGTTTATGCGACAGGGTCACGGTAGCACTAACACCAGCACATTCGACAACCAGGTCAGCACCTTCTGGCCAAATTTTTCTTACCTCACTCTCAGCACCAACAGCATAATCTGCACCTATATTGAGGCCCAATGCTTGCTTTTCTGGACTTCTGGTCAATAACAAAACCTCAGCGCCTGCTAGTTTGGCTAGTTGCACAGCCATCAGACCAATAACGCCACCTCCGATAACTAACACGGTTTCACCCTCGCGGGCAGCACCGATGTCCATACCATGCAAAGTACAGGCCAGCGGTTCGCAAAATGCACCGTGTAGCGGATTCATTTCGTTGGGCAGCACAACCGCCTTCGACGCCGGAAAAACACAAAACTCGGCAAATCCACCATCACGGTGAATACCTGTAGCAAGATTATTAGGACATAGATTAACGCGACCGCGTTGGCACTGACTACAGGCGCCACACCAAGTATTCGGGTCGCACGTGACTCGCGCGCCTTCAGCGATGTCTGTCTCACCACTATCCACCACGATACCTGAAAATTCATGGCCTAAAATTTTGTCAGGGA
>DLZA01000025.1:0-1824 GCA_003447515.1 Paracoccaceae bacterium | reverse complement strand
TGAGGGAAACTCGCCATGATAAAGATGCCGATCAGTACCACAAATTCCAGCCGCTTCAACCTTAATCAAAATTTCATTTTTGGCTGGGCTCGGTACGTCCACATCTACCGTACGAATGTCGCCAGTTGAGTGGAGTTTTACAGCACGCATTTATAACTCCTTCAGGGCTGCGATCATTTCAATCGTCTGCTCTGTCTCGCTTGCCGTAAGCAAGCCCAGTTTCATCTCAATGCGCCAGGTATCGCCACTCTGGACCGTTTCAATTCTGCCTTTTGCTTTTTCCGCCGTATATCCCTCGACCCCCGATGTGGACGGAAAGGCAATTCCCAGACCGTCTTGATCTGGAGTCCGGCAAATCCAGCGGGTACAGATTGGCGCTTGATCGGGCCGACATCGAACATAGTCCGCTGTACCATTAGGATGTTTTTGTAACGCGTGGGCAAACCCATCTGCATCGTTAATCATATCAATCTCAAAAACAACTTCTGGGTCGAAAGCTAGTCCGGGTTGAAGTGTATGATGTATTTCTGGATTATCGGCCAGTCTAGACAAAAATTCTTTGTATCCAGGCTTTGGGTTTACGTGCGACGGAATCGATTGCCGCACCCGAACAGATTTTGAGTTATAAAAGGCGCTGTAGTGTAGCTCTCCTTCATCGACTGGACGGAAATTTGCGTGTCCCAAATACATTAAATCCATGGGCGTTTGCTTCATATTTTCTACACTCACTGAAATATCGAGCAGTGCAGAGTCTGCCTCCAGTGCAGTCTCGATTGTTGCAAGATAATTTGTAGAAAATGCGACTGTGTGCTTATAAGTGCCCCCGACTTTTGTGCTTCGCTCATTTGGATCAAGCTCCAGCCAGGCAGAATTAAATGGTGCGTTTGGTAATTCGCCGTGCAAGCTATGATTGTCTTCGGAGGCAGGCGCTCCGAGTCCAGTTATTCCGCAGTGAATCATGAAAGCGCCATAGTTTGCCAAATAATCACGTGTGCAAACAGGTTCATCAAACATTGATAGCATTGTCAGTTCGCGCCCATCGAAATTAGCCCGCCATATTTGCTGACCCTGAAACGGCAAGACAATAATCTCGCCTCGGGCATTTATTATGCGCAGGGCGGCCACCCCACTGTCGTATCGGAATGTCGTGATGGAAAAAGCGCCAAATTGACATAATGGACGCTCTTTTTCCTTAAACATTGAATCGTAGAGTTCTATTCGCATGCTGCCTTACCGCATACGCTGACCGTTGCTTTCGTCAAAAACGAAGAGACCATTGGGATCAATTATAACACCAACCTCGTCGCCCTGTTCGCCAGCAAAGTCTTTTGGGGCTTTCACTGAAATTTGATCGTCGCCCCAATCTACTGTTACAAGAGCATGATCCCCAATTAATTCGTTGGTGTAAATTTTTCCAGATAAAGTCCCTTCGCTAGAGGGCGCAATGGAACAATCCTCTGGCCGGATGCCCATTATAGCCTTATCCACCTGCCCCGTAACCGAAGTTTCGATTGAAACACCATTGGTTATGAATTGAGTTTCATTAAGACTTCCATGTACAACGTTCATTGGCGGTGAGCCAATAAACTGGGCCACAAACAGGTTTGCAGGATTGTTGTAAATTTCGGCTGGTGTCGCAAGTTGTTGCAAAACGCCTTTTTCAAGGATGGCGACCCGGTGTGCTAATGTCATTGCTTCAATCTGGTCATGGGTGACGTAAATCGTTGTGATGCCCATAGATTTTTGCATGTGTTTAAGCTGGGCACGCATGTGCCCGCGAAGTTTAGCATCAAGATTGGATAGCGGTTCGTCCATTAGAAACAC
>DLZA01000425.1 GCA_003447515.1 Paracoccaceae bacterium | reverse complement strand
TTTTGCGCTGGTAAAGCGTTTTTTGTTCATATTTTTACAGTTTTATTTAGTGGTAATGTTGAAATTTAACGGCCAAGCTGATATGTTTTACTACTTCGGTTATTTCTAAAGGCCCAGGCCTGGCAGTTGACTCGCTACTCCAATCCAAAATAAAGTTTTAAATATATTTCAGGGAGATAATCATGAGTGGCAAAACATTAACACGTATGGATTTGAGCGAAGCCGTCTTTCGGGAGGTTGGACTATCACGCAATGAGTCGGCGGACTTGGTTGAGAGTGTATTAGATAATATCTCCAGCGCCCTGGTAAAAGGAGAGAACGTTAAAGTATCTTCGTTTGGCACGTTTAGTATCCGCGATAAGACGGAGCGTATTGGGCGAAACCCTAAGACAGGCGAAGAAGTGCCAATTCTACCCCGCCGCGTTTTAACCTTTCGTCCCAGCCATCTTATGAAAGAACGTGTTTCAAGCGGCAATAAACCAAATCATTAGTAGATTTATATATGATAAAATCACCAGACGCATTTCGCACTATTTCGGAAGTCGCTGAATGGCTCGACACCCCTGCCTATGTGTTGCGGTTTTGGGAGGGTCGCTTTTCACAAATAAAGCCAGTGAAACGCGCGGGTGGGCGCCGGTATTATCGGCCGCACGATATGCTGTTATTGGGCGGAATCAAACAGCTGCTTCACGTTGATAAGAGATCAATAGACGATGTGAAAAAAATATTGAAGGATCAAGGCGTGGAATTCGTTAGTAATCTTTCCCGTGATCTACAAACGCAAACCGTGTCAACGCAGCGTGAGCATAACACATCAAAGACCAACGAGCCCCCAGAAAAGCAAACCGTAAACAATAAATCCAATAATTCCATAGGTTTGGTTTCTTGCAGTGTGCGTAATGCGCCATTCCGCATCGCAACAGCCAACGCTTACGATAAAAACACAATGGCCGAGATCGAAACGTTGTATTACGAGTTGCGCATGGCCCGAAGTTCCATGCGGCGAGCCAATAATCGCTAAAAAGCACCGATGTTAAGCTTCGATTCACGCTTGCAGCGCACTTGTTTACCGCTTACACCCCACCAAACAGCGGCAGTGGCAGTCGTCGGGCTATAGCGCAGCTTGGTAGCGCGTTCGTCTGGGGGACGAGAGGTCGCAGGTTCGAATCCTGCTAGCCCGACCATTTCCTCCGTCCATGTTGGTCTATTTGTGGAACCCTCTTGGATACATGGTTCTTTGAGTTTCTTTGATCAGGATCAGATATTACGGAGAAAATAAATTATTGGGCGTACTCTTTGAGGTAAGCGGAAAATCTCGTAAGACCTTTCTGGACAATATCAGGGGTGTTACCGAAGCCGATACGGATCGCCCCTTCAATATCGAAGGTCGAGCCTGGTGTGAACATCACACCAGTTTTTTTAAGTATATCTATGCACAGATTGTGGCTAGAGGTCTCCATCTCATAGGTTAAAAGTGCGGTCGTACCTGCTCGGGGTTTGACCCATGAAATATTTTTCTCCCCATTTATCCAACGTGACAAAGTTAACAAGTTAGTACGAGTGATACGCTGTGCGCGCGCGATTACCAAGTCTTTATGCTCAAGTGCGAGTGCAGCAAAATGATCATCAATTCTTCCAACAGAAATGGTGTTATAGTCACGATGTAACATTACGCGCTCTATGAAGCTGCGCGGTGCCGCGATCCAGCCAAGGCGCAGGCCTGCCAGACTAAAAGATTTTGACATCGATGCCGTCGATATGCCTTTTTCGTAAAGATCGACGATGGAAGGAGTGAAGCCAGTACCGCTTTGATTAGTGCCGCGGTAAACTTCGTCACACAATAGCCAAGCATCAGATTTACGGGCAATTTCTACAATTTGATGTAGTTTTTCGAGAGATAGCAACGCACCAGTTGGATTGTTAGGGTTATTGATTACGATGAGTTTGGTGTCAGATGTAGCTAATGCAGCGAGCTCTTCGATGTCTAGTTGGTAGCCTTGTTCAGGGAGTAGTTTCAAGGGACGCACATCCGCGCCCATGCTGGCCGGAATTGAGTAATGCTGCTGATATGTAGGCACCACAGTAATGACTTCGTCACCCTGCTCTATCAGTGCCTGGTAAACCAGCGCATTGGCTCCAATTGCGCCATGGGTGGTTAAAATATTTTCAGGAGTTTGGTCAGTGTAAAGCGTAGTAATTGCAGCCTTTAGGCGATCTGAACCTTCAATGCCGCCGTAGGTCATTTTAATCGTCAAAAGTTCAGAAAGGCTATCATCATTTTTACCTGTAAGCGCAAGAAGTTCAGAAATGGTTAGTGATTCGACACAAGTTTCCGCGAGATTGAGCTCACATTTTTTTTCCCAATCATTCATCCACATTTCAACCGCAAAAGGGCTTATTTTCATCAGGTTCTCCCACAAGCATAGCCTATTTTGACAACAAACACGCGAGGCATCCCTAATGCAAGCGAATTTCAGGGATGCGCAGGAGCAGAATTTAAGGCATAGAACTCTAAGCTTCTGGAGGAAGATATTATGAGAAATAAAGGCGTTCTTTCGAGCCAAGCCATAGCTGGAATGTTAGCTCGGGGTGAAATTTCCTGCAATCTCCCCCCTGTCGAGGGCCAAGTGCAGCCAGCATCATTGGATTTGCGACTAGGGACTAAAGCTTGGCGGGTACGAGCATCTTTTTTATCAGGATCTGAGGATACTGTCTCGAAGCGCCTCGAAGCGTTCAAAATGCATGAAATAGATCTATCCCGAGGCGCAGTCCTTGAAAAAGGTTGCGTTTATATCGTTCCTTTGATGGAGAATTTAGCATTGCCTACTGGTGTGAGTGCAGTGGCAAATGCAAAGTCATCTACCGGACGTCTCGATCTGTTCACTCGGTGCATTGTGGATCATGGCATCGAATTTGATCATATTGAAGGTGGCTATACCGGGCCACTTTACGCAGAGATTTCACCCCGCAGTTTTTCTGTTTTGGTCCGGCCAGGGATGCGATTGAACCAGATACGGTTTCGAAATGGAAAATCGGTAATTTCTGATGATGTATTAAGTGCGATGCACGAAAAAATTAGTCTGGTGAATGGCCAAGCGCAGATCGATGGAGGCCTTGGGTTTTCCGTTGATCTTATTGGCGATGACATGGGGTTGGTTGGATATCGTGCAAAACCGCATGCAGGACTGATTGATCTTGATTTGATCGGGCATTACGAGCCTGCAGAATTCTGGGAACCAGTAATCAGCCGGACAAGAGGAATCGTTCTAGATCCTGGCGCATTTTACATTTTGGTGAGCCGCGAAGCTGTGCATATTCCACCTAATTGTGCGGCAGAGATGGCACCATATCTAGCCATGGTTGGTGAATTTCGGGTGCATTATGCAGGGTTCTTTGATCCTGGTTTTGGGCATTCTGCTACAGGTGGCGCAGGATCACGCGGTGTTTTGGAGGTGCGTTGTCACGAAGCACCATTTGCGTTGGAGCATGGACAAAGCGTGGGTCGTTTGGTGTACGAAAAGATGGTTGAGGTACCAGATGTCCTTTATGGCGCCGATCTGAAATCAAATTATCAGGGCCAGGGATTGAAATTATCAAAACATTTTAAGATGTAAAAAGCGCTGTTGAAACGATCCATTTGAATGTTGTTATCTACCGAAATAGGCAGGCGTTTTTTATCTGCCACGTTGAGCTTCAATCCCAAAAATGTACTGGATACTGCCCAGGTTGGGAGCACCATAATTTGAATGTTTTACGGTTAATGCGTTTGGAAATAATAATTAAAGTGAATATTTTACGATCCAAGTGATCGCTACGAAGACAAGCCAGATTGTCTGTTTTTAAGGAGAGCCGATGTTTGGATGGCTGTCATCGTTAACACGATTTTAGAGTCAGCTGAACATGTCTTCTTGATCATCGGCTGGGTCCTCATTCAGGCTTTCAAAGGCCGCATCTGGTGGTGGGCGATTATCAAGGAGGCCAGCCTCACGCAATTCTTTGACACCCGGGAGATCCCGAGAGTTTTCAAGGCCGAAGTGATCAAGAAAGCTTTGAGTGACAATAAATGTGACAGGTCTGCCCGGGGTCATGCGGCGACGTCCAAGCTTAATCCAGTCGAGTTCCATTAACATGTCAACGGTACCCGAAGATACAGAGACGCCGCGAATTTCTTCAATTTCAGCACGTGTGACAGGCTGGTGGTAAGCAATAATCGCAAGAGTTTCTATGCCTGCACGAGAAAGTTTACGGATCTCAACCTGCTCTTTCTGCATGAGGAAGCCAAGGTCAGGGGCTGTGCGGAATGCCCAGCCTTCTCCAGCTTTGACAAGGTTGACGCCACGATCTTTGTATCGTTTGCGCACTTGAACAAGGGCCTCAGCCACGTCAGAACCATGCGGCATTCGGTTTTCGATCTGGACTTTTGATTGCGGTTCAGCTGTTGCGAAAAGTATTGCTTCGATCATACGTTCCTGCTCAGCAAGTGGTGGAGCTTCGAAGAGGCTTTCTGTAATCGAAGTAGCTTGCTCATTTTTGGCCTCATCAGGCATGACTACGCCTCCCGCTTACGCAATTGGATGGCTGCAAACGTATCAGTTTGACGAATTTCGATCATGCCTGCTTTGACCATCTCCAATGAAGCGGCGAAAGTCGCTGCAGTGGCTGAACGCCGGCGTTTAGGATTTTCAGACCAGCCCTCAGGAAGAAATTGAGAGAGATCGGCCCAATCAATCGCATGGTCCATGATGGACTTCATGCGATCGAGCGCCTGTTCCATCGTCAGGATATGATTGCGTTCTTCAAAATGGAGTGGTGCAAAGTTGTCTTTCGTTTTTAATCGGGCATAGGCCTGCATAAGATCCAGAACAGTTGCCTTGTATTCGATACGCTTCCTGACGGAAACGTCCTCAGGGATGCCACGAGTGAAAAAATCGCGGCCGAGTTGATCACGGGCCATCAGACGTGCCGCAGAGCGGCGCATTGCCTCTAACCGTTCAAGTTGAAATGCTAGGTGAGCAGCAAGTTCTTCACCTGATGGGCCGTCTTCTTCCGGATCGGCTGGCAATAGCAGGCGCGATTTGAGAAAAGCAAGCCAAGCGGCCATAACGAGATAGTCAGCCGCCAGTTCAATGCGAAGTCTTTTGGCTTGCTCAATGAACCTAAGATATTGA
>DLZA01000139.1 GCA_003447515.1 Paracoccaceae bacterium | reverse complement strand
CATCCACAGCCTCATTACCCTCATTGGGTAGGGCTGATAGTGTAGCCTCATTAACCTCAGATTCGTTATGTTCCGTTTCATTGTAGTTTAGTGTGTTTCTGGCTTTGGCATCAAATTGATTGCGCGAAGACGAAAAAATTGCTTCGGAGCGTAGTACTTCAAGGACCTCCGCGATGGTGGGCGGCATGGTTATATTGGTTGCAGGAATGTCGTCCTCACCCTTTTCCGAGCCAAATGTATCGTCCACATCATTATTGAATTTACCGTCTGCGGTGTCATCCTTGTTAAGATCCAAACCACGACTGGAATAGAAGGTGGCTTCAGGCTTATCGTCGACGTTGTCAAAAATAGTTTGATCTTTTTGGTGTATTTTTGTGGTTCCTGCTTCAGGCAGTATTTCAACAAAGTCTTGAAACCAGATATTTTCGCAATTCTCACACTGAACCTCGCGGCCAATTTCTGGAATAATACTTTCATCTATTTCGTACTTTGCGACACATCTTGGACATACTATCCGCATGGTACCTTCTCGCTCGTTTTTATTATTGCTTACTCACTCTTGGCGAGTCGGCTGTTCTCATATTCTTAGCGGTGGAGTACTGTGTTTCCAAGCTTCTGTTCAATACTGTAGAGATTGCATGTTTTTGTATGATGCGCGAAAAGGTGGAGTTCGAGGTATCAGGCAGAAGGCAGGGCAGAGTTTGATCAAGTTGAAAAACGCGGGCTTTACCTATGGTGGGCGGGATATTTTGAGCGAAATGAACTTGCATTTGCAAGCGGGTTCATTCCATTTTTTGACGGGGCCGTCTGGCTCAGGGAAGACCACATTTTTAAACTTGTGCTATCAAGCGTTGATGCCAACGACGGGAACGGTGCAGATTTTTGAACAGGATGTACGTGTGATGACCCGTGATGACATCGCTAAAATGCGTCGTCGTATTGGCGTGGTTCATCAGAACTGTCAATTTTTGGATCACCTGAGCGTGCGTGACAATCTTATGCTACCACTGGTTGTTTCAGGCCGCAAAGATGAAATTGAACAGTCGAGCTTGGGTGATCTTTTAAGTTGGGTCGGCTTGACTGATCGGAGTAATGCGCTGCCTCCAGAATTGTCGGGTGGTGAACGTCAACGGGCAGCGCTGGCACGGGCGGTCATTATGTCTCCCGATCTGATCCTTGCGGATGAACCGACGGGGAATGTAGATTGGGAAATGGGACAGCGGCTGATGGCTTTGTTGGTGGAATTGAATAAAATGGGAAAGACGATTTTAGTTGCGACCCATGATCTGAACTTGATCCGTAAGGTTAAATCTGAGCTATCGGCGCGGACGCTGCGTATTAGCAATACGAAGTTGCAACTACCGGGGGCCAATTTGTAATGGAGGTTGGTCACTTTATTTTAGGAACATTGAGTGGTGACCGTAATGCGGACCGTGTTGTTCCACCGACTGGGTTTACCGCGCGGCTGACCACGTTGACCGCAGCAGCAATGGCGTTCCTGACGGTTTTTGCGTTAGCGCTATCCCTCGCGACAGGACGTTTAGCTGCAAATTGGAATGCGGAGCTTGCGGGTACTTCTACTATTCGTATTTCTGCGCCAGAGGGTCAGATGGCGGCACAGTCGGAGGCCGTACTGGAGGTGTTGCGCACAACACCAGGTATAGCTAGTGCACGAGTTATGTCAGAAGCGGAGCAGCGTAAACTTCTGGAGCCTTGGTTTGGACCTGACCTGCCATTTGACACGTTACCGGTGCCCCGGTTGATTGAAGTGCTGGAGAAAGGTCGTGGGCCTAATTCAGCTGGGTTGAAATTGCGCCTTTCGGCAGAAGCACCCGGTGCGGTTTTGGATGATCACACACGTTGGCGGCGACCACTCGTGGATGCGGCGATGCGCTTGCGGATTCTCGGAGCAGTGTCGATCTTGTTGATGGTGGGTTCCACTGCAGCGATGATCACACTGGCGGCGCAATCGGCGCTGGCGGCAAATGGACAGGTGATTGAGGTGCTGCGGTTGATTGGAGCACGTGATGTGTATATCGTGCGAGCATTTGTTCGTCGCTTTACTTTGCGAGTATTATTTGGTGCTTGCGTTGGAACTACTTTGGCAATGATTTGGGTGTTTTTTATGCCTGATGCAGCGGAAGAGGGCGCGTTTTTGACGGGACTTGGGTTTCAAGGTTGGCATTGGATTTTGCCGGTTCTGATCCCGCCCTTAGCCGCTTTTTTAGCATTCTGGGCAACTCGCTGGGCTGCATTTTACACTTTGTTGAGGTTAAGCTGATGTATGTGATCCAGTGGCTGCGTAGTTTGCTTTTCATCGCGCAAATGTACCTAATGATGCTCGTGCTTGCCTTGTACTACATTCCGCGCACGGTTTTGAATAAGAACTACGCTTTTCATGCGGTGCATAGCTATTGCTGCTGGGTTCGGTGGACGGCGTCTTGGATGGTTGGGTTGAAATCAGAGGTTCGCGGAGAGGTGCCGACGGATGAGGTATTGATTGCATCCAAACACCAAAGTTTTTTCGACATTATTATGATAGTATCTGTGGTCCCACGACCTAAGTTTATTATGAAATCCATCTTGAAATACGCGCCAATCTTAGGCTGGTTTGGCCTGAAGATCGGTTGTGTGCCTGTGGAGCGAGGCAAGCGTGGTGCCGCCATTAAGAAGATGGTGGCTGATGTGAAGTCAGGTAGGGCGCTTCCGGGGCAATTGATTATTTTTCCACAAGGCACGCGGGTCACAGCAGGTGCGTACCTGCCTTATAAAGTTGGTGCTGCAGTATTACAGAAGGAAACTGGTCAGTCCGTTGTCCCGACGGCGACAAACGTTGGTGTGTTTTGGCCACGGCACGGGATTTACCGCAAACCCGGCGTAGCTATTTTGGAGTTTTTGCCAATTTTGCGTCCAGAGGATGTCTCTGACATGGACACAGCCTTATTCACCGCCCACATTGAACAGACGATCGAAACTGCTTCCAATGTTTTGATGGAAGAAGCTGGGTACACCGTGCCGATTTAAAGAAATTTTCCCAAAACGACAGCTGTATCTACCATACGGTTAGCAAAGCCCCATTCATTGTCATACCATGATAGTACACGGCCCATGCGGCCTTGAACCTGTGTTTCTTGGCTTGCTATAATGGAAGACCTTGGATCGTGGTTAAAATCAACTGATACCAATGGCAAACTTTCCAAGCCAAGAATGCCTTTCATTGCTCCTTTGGCTGCATCCATCAGCGCTCCATTGATTGCTAAAACGGAGATTGGTTGAGTCGTGGTAAATTTAAAATCTGCACAGGAAACGTTTGGTGTGGGAACACGAATAGCAACGCCATTCAGCTTACCGTTCAACTCTGGCAGGACTAATCCAACCGCTTTTGCAGCGCCTGTTGTGGTTGGGACCATCGACATGGCAGCTGCCCGACCGTGCTCCCATTTTTTGTTGCCGCGATCCAGCGTTGGTTGGCTCCCGGTATATGCGTGAACCGTAGTGATCAAGCCATCCTCAATGCCGAACACATCATTTATGGCTTTGGCCATTGGTGCCAGACAATTGGTTGTGCAAGACGCGTTTGAAACGATAATGTCATCAGCTGTGAGATATGAATGATTCACACCGTAAACAATTGTTTAATTACATTTTTACCTGGTGCCGAGATAAGTAAACGTTTGGCACCAGCCTGCAGATACATTTGCGCTTGCTCACGATTTTTGAAAAAGCCAGTACACTCCATAGCGATATCAACGTGATCCCAATTTAGTTTGGTTGGGTCTTCTTGCGCTGTCACAGTGATAGACTTGCCGTCGATTGTTAGAATATTGTCAGAATACGAAACATCACCTGGGAAAATGTTATGCACGCTGTCGTACTTAAACAAATAACTAGAGTTATCAATTGGAGTTAGATCATTGATAGCCACAACTTCAACGTCTGATCTTCCACTTTCGAGGATTGCGCGAAGAACGTTGCGACCTATGCGGCCAAACCCGTTGATACCTACTTTGATGCTCATGGATACCCGCCCCCATTATTTCCACGTTATCGATAACATAAATTTGAAAGGGTTCAACCAGGTTCAGATTTCTTTTCGGTCAAATAATATAGAAAACTAGGGTAAGCAGTGCGAACAAACCAGCTAGTCCAAACCACGTGCGGTTTAGCACTTTAACGCTGTGTTGGATATCGGATGCCTGAAGATCACGTTTACCATGTGAATTGATAAATAGGTCATCGCTCATTTGCCCGTTGTAGCTGCGTGGACCCGCAAGCGCTACATTCAGCACTCCCGCCATGGCGCTTTCAGGCCAGCCAGCATTGGGCGAGCGGTGCAGATCAGCATCCTCGATGACTACTTCGAATGCACCCTGGCCAAAATTTGCGCTACAGATTAGAACGGCGGAAATGCGTGCTGGTAGCCAGTTCAGCACATCATCAAGCCTTGCAGCCGCAAAGCCAAAATCTGCGTATTCTTCATTTTCATAACCGATCATACTGTCAGCCGTGTTGATCATTTTATAGATCAGGATCCCTGGAAGACCAAGTATCAAGAACCAAAAGACTGGTGCGACAACAGCATCAGAAAAATTCTCTGCAGCGCTTTCAATTGCGGCACGAGATACATCGGATTCGGTCATTTGTCCCGTGTCGCGCCCAACAATCATAGATACGGCATTGCGACCTTTATGTAAGCTAGATTGTAACGCTATCGCCACATCGCGCACATGTTCAATCAAGCTACGATGTGCTATCAAGACGGCGGCCATGATAATTTCAAGTACGTTCACAGCATATTCCAGAATTGGAATGTTATTTAGTTTTTCTATTATCAATCCGGGTATGAGAGCGATCAAAACAAGGATTGCAACGGCAAAAAAGCCTCTTAATTTCCGCTGGGATCCCTTGTTCAAAACTTCATCTAACCAATTTATCGCACGCCCCATTAAGGTTGCTGGGTGTGGATAACGGTCCCAGACTTTTCTGGGTTCGCCCATAAAATAATCGAGCATAAGTGCCGAAAGCGTCATTAAGAATGCGCTCATTGTCTATTCCAAACTTTTCTGTAATCGCGACCATTCTTCAGGTGTTTTAGGTATACCCAATCGGATCATTGTGTCTGAATAGGGGAATACTCGTGAAAGAATGTGATGTGATGCCAGTTTTTCAAACCAATTTTGTGCATTTTTCACCTGGAAGGTGCGAAACAGTGTGGTGCCACATGGCGATGTTGCACCAGCGTTGGTCATTACCTGATCCAATCGGTTTGCATCTGCAGCCAAAGCATTTCTCATTTTAATTGCCCAGTGGGTGTCCTCAAGTGCCAGTCGCCCAATGTGCTGTGCAGGCCCAGAAATAGCCCAAGGCCCAATTATTTGGTTAATCATAGCAATGGTATCTGGATGTGCAGCAGCAAAGCCAAGACGTAAACCGGCCAGTCCCCAGAACTTTCCTAGACCTTTGAGAACAACATACCCAGGTTTTGAAGTAAGTTGGATATGAGATTGATCTGGATCCGTATCACAAAAACTTTCGTCAATTATCGTAAGTCTCTTGTGGTTAGTGCGAAGTATTTTTTGCTGCCAAAGTCGTCCATCAGGATTGTTTGGATGCACGTAGACATTGGTGTCGGCTACGTCATTCAGCACTTTCCAGCCCAAAGCTGCAAAGCTCGCAGCATGTTCGTTGTATGTTGGTTGCGAGATCCCAACTGAACCCGTAGCGGTAAGCCGCGGTATGGCTGCGATTAGTGCAGAGACGCCTGATGCGGCTGTCACGTCGGCACCTTCTGGGATATCCCAAAAATTACGTGCAGCGCGCAACAGTGCGTCTTGATCGCTGCTGTCTGGCAATGACTGCCAAAACCGTTTGGCAATGGGGGGGATGGGATAAGACGTTGGATTGATTCCAGTTGACAGGTCAAGCCATTCGCTGCGACTTCCACCAAACTGTATTGTGGCAGCATCCAACCCACCACCGTGATCTCGCATTTTTGGGCTAGTATAAGTGCTCACGCGTTCATTCATTTGGATGAAGAGAGTGTGGGGATACGAGACACAAAATGTCCTTTGATTGCTTGAGGCCATTCACGGAAAGGCACTTGGCCAATTTCAGATTCTGCATGTTTGCTGGCGTATTTGACGATCCCTTCAGCAGCATCACTGCTAGGTTCGAAGTTACCCATCACGTAGGTCAGTTTACCGTCAGATTGAATTGCTACGTTACAGCCGTGAGAACACCCCATAAGGCACGAATGGCGCCGCGTCTGAACAGAACCTACGCCTTCTGCAGCTTTTTCGATCTGTGAAGCTAAACGTTCACCGTCGGTTTGAGACTGCGTTTCTGCATCCCAACCCTGTAATTTGCATGTGTCACATATCGTAATTGTTGTTGTCATCTAGAGCTTTCTCGTAGCAAAAAAGTTCTGTTCGTTTCATCATTAAATTGAGAAAACTTCAATTGAAAATCACGACGCGCTGGACCGCAAAGAGTTTTCTGGCAAATGAAGCATTTGCAAAGCAACAATTGTAGAAGTGGGATTAGCAAGTATTTTTTGGCAGTTGGATCTGGCGCAGCATAACAATAAACTTGGTGTCGGCTCCAAAAGTGTTATCGAGCCCCAAAATTTTTAAGGCGCCATAATCAAGAAGTAGCTAGTATTGATATTGCCACGAAGGACACTTGCGCAGCAACTTCAACTTTGAGCCGATTTTTAGGCCGGTTCATATATTTGCGAGCGTTCCACTTAACAAATGATCCTACAGTCTGCGTTGAGCTTTACGGATGGTGACCTAATCTAACTTAACTGGCTATTTTGTGACCCCTCTGATGCGGTTCCATCCAATTAATTGCCGGATTGATTGGAACAATCTGATGAGGGTTTATGGTTTCATGGCTAAAATGGTAGTGGCGAACGATATGATTAAAATCGCAAGTTTTGGCAATGCCATTCATTTGATAGAGTTCGCGTGTATACGCCCATAAATTTGGCATATCGATTAAACGAGACCGATTGCATTTAAAGTGTAGGTGATACACCAGGTCGAACCGCACCAGAGTAGTGAATAAGCGCCAATCAGCTTCGGTAAGTGCATCCCCCATCAGATAACGGCGTGTCGAGAGCCGATTTTCAAGCCAGTCCATTGTGTCGAATAATTCTGTTACGGCTTTAAGATAGGCATGCTGAGACGTAGCAAAGCCAGCTTTGTAAACGCCATTGTTGAAAGTGTGATAGATTCGATGATTTATTTTTTCGATGTCCGTGCGTGTATTGATAGGCCAAAAATCCTGCGTATTATGTGTCAGTGCATTAAATGCTGAATTAAACATGCGAATAATTTCTGATGATTCATTGGAGACAATTCTATTTGTGTATTTATCCCAAAGTATAGGCACGGTCACTCGGGTAGTCGCATTAGGGTCAGCCTTCTGATAAATTTCGAAGGCATGTGTGAAGTCAAACAATCTGTCACCTTGAGCGGGGCCATCATCTTTTTTGAAAGACCAACCTTTTTCCAGCATATCAGGATGCACAACGTCTACAGTGATGTGGTCTGACAACCCTTTCAATTCACGAAAGATCAAAGTACGATGCGCCCAGGGACATGCGAGTGATATGTACAGATGATATCGCCCTGTTTTCGCTTTAAACCCACTTGAACCAGTAGGGCCAGCTGAACCATCTTCAGTTATCCAGTTGCGATAGCCAGCGTCTTGGCGCACAAATTTACCATTTGTAAGTTTTGTATCATCCCATTGCGTGGACCATTGCCCGTCAATCAGTCTACCCATTTTTAATCCTTTTCGAATACCAGTTCACCCTAACGCTCTTGTGCCAAAGTGTCAGTCCAGCGCCAGACGCGCGCTGTGTTTTTAAAAAAGCTTTCAGCGTATGTTGTTTTGAACCAAAGAGCTTGGGAACGAAAGAACAATAACGTCAAGTATAGCATCAATTATGGCGCGAACATCCTATCGTTTGCCGCGAATCAGATTGCGGTTGCCCAACTGCCTGCGTATACCCGGATAAACGATGCCCTTCGGGGCCGGAGAGGTGTATCGTGGCGTGCTGACCCAAACAGGGAACGCAAAACGAAATCGTTGTTACGCCTTTTCAGGTGGCCTCTTTGAATCAAAGAAAGAAAAGGGTCATCAATGCGTTTCACAGTCTTTTTCGCAAGTTTGTTTGGAGCTTCTGCTGCGCAAGCACATGTGGGGCATTTTGGTGATCTAGCTGGCCATGATCACTGGGTTGCCGCTGGAGCAATTGGGGCGGCTATCGCGCTAGCGGGTTGGAATATTCTCAAAGGAAAAAAAGACAAGGAAGCCGGTGAAAAAACCGAGCCAGATGAAGAATTACAGGAGACATAAATCATGGCTGATAAAAAAATAGGTGTTATGATTTGTGGGCATGGCTCACGCTCACAGGCGGCTGTTGATCAATTTTCAATTCTGGCTGAAAAGTTGCCAGCGTTGCTACCTGATTGGCCCGTAGAATATGGATATCTGGAATTTGCAAACCCGGTCATCCGTGATGGGCTCGACCGTTTGCGTGCGCAAGGCTGTACTAAGATTCTTGCAGTCCCAGGAATGTTATTTGCAGCTATGCATTCCAAAAATGATATCCCAACCGTTTTAAACACTTACGCGGCCAAGCATGATATTGATTTGTCCTATGGCCGCGAGTTAGGCGTTGATCCTAAGATGGTCCGGGCTGCTGGGGGGCGGGTTCAAGCTGCGGTAGACGCAGCAAATGCAGAGCACGGCGAACTGCCTTTGCATGAAACAGCACTGGTGGTGATTGGGCGTGGAGCATCTGATCCTGATGCCAATTCTAATGTTAGTAAAATTGCGCGGATGCTGTGGGAAGGTATGGGCTTTGGCTGGGCTGAAGTTGGCTATTCTGGCGTGACATTTCCGTTGGTAGAGCCGTGTTTGGATCATGTGGCGAAGCTTGGGTACAAGCGGGTCATTGTGTTCCCGTATTTCCTATTCACGGGCATTCTGATTGATCGGATTTACGGATTCACAGACAAATGTGCGGAGAAATACCCTGAGATTGATTTTGTAAAAGCGGAGTATTTGAACGACCACGAGTTTGTGCTTGAAACATTTGCAGAGCGTGTTTTAGAGCAAATGGGTGCTGTGCCGATTCCAAACTGTGGGACGTGTCGCTATCGCACGCAGGTTTTGGAAGTTGACGGGGCTGCACCACACATCATTACAGCGGAGGAGCGCGCTGGCGATCATGTTGCTGAGAGTAACATGCCACCGCCAACTTGTGTGTTGTGCAAATACCGCACGCAGGTGATTGGATTTGAATCCGAAGTGGGATCAGTTCAGGAAAGCCACCACCACCATGTCGAGGGGCAGGGTGCGTCCGCGCCAGGCGCAACGGTAGAGACCTGTAATTTTTGCACAACGTGGTGCACGGGCGAGTGCCGATTGCATTTGGGTGATCATCACCACCACGAACATTCCCATGATCAAGCGCATGATAGTCACCATCACCACCACGATCACGTTCATCCCGAGTATCCGCACGCCAAACATCCGCTTGGCCCAGAAAGTGCGCGCAGGAAGTGACACGCGAGCTGCCATATGAGCGCGTGCCGTCCGAGATCTATGCGCGGTCCTTTGCGATTGTGCGGTCTGAGGCGCGTTTGGATCGGTTTCCAGAGGATTTAGTGCCGATGGTCATTCGGCTGATCCATTCTTGTGGTATGATTGAGATTGCCGATCGGTTGGCATTTTCTGATGGCGCGTTTGGGGCAGGTGCAGCCGCGTTGCAAGCGGGTAAACCGATTTTGTGTGATTGTGAAATGGTGGGTTCGGGGATCATCCGGAGGTATCTGCCTGATGAGAATGAAGTAATTGTGACTCTGAATGATTCTAAAATACCAATGCTGGTGGCGGAAATTGGCAACACGCGGTCGGCGGTGGCGGTGAAATTATGGCGCGATCACATTGAGGGCGCTGTGGTTGCCATTGGTAATGCGCCAACGGCGTTGTTTCATTTGTTGGAGTTGCTGGATCAGGGCTGGCCAAAGCCTGCGGTGATTCTTGGATTTCCAGTTGGATTTGTTGGTGCAGCCGAGAGTAAGGCTGAACTGGCGGTACGGTCGCGGGGCTGCGAGTTTGTGACGTTGCGCGGGCGCAAAGGGGGATCGGCGTTGGCGTCGGCTGCAGTGAACGCGCTGGCCGCTGGGTTGGTGGAGGAAAATCGATGAGTTTCTGCGGAACAGAGGGATGGGTCGACCTCGTGTGGTGCGAATGCACCCCTCATAGGGTAGGTCGGCGCGCCTCGAGGGAGCCTTGGGCCATTTGCAGGATAGAACTATGACGGTTTGGCTGCACATCGTTGGCATAGGCGAAGATGGGCTTGATGGGTTGACCGCATCGGCACGAACTGTTGTCGAGGCCGCAGAATTGATCATTGGTGGAGATCGGCATCACTCGCTGTCAGATAATGTGACTGCCGAGCGGGTGGCTTGGCCGTCGCCGTTTGATGCGCTCATCAACAAGTTGCAGGGATATAAAGGTAAACGCGTGGTCGTGTTGGCTACGGGCGACCCGTTGTGGTACTCTGTTGGCGCACGCATTGGGCGCTCTATTCCGCCGAGTGAGATTGTGTATCACCCGCAGCTGTCTGCCTTCCAGTTGGCCGCTGCGCGGATGGGCTGGTCTATGGCAGATATTGAAACGCTGACTGTGCACGGGCGGCCCGTTGAACAGATGATCGCGTTCATTCAGCCTGATCAGCGGCTTTTGATCTTGACCACGGGGGCAGAAACGCCTGCGCAGATTGCAGCGTTTTTGACGGATCGTGGGTTTGGGCTTTCACGCATGACAGTGATGGCAGCCATGGGTGGCAAGAACGAGTTGCGGTTTGACGGAACGGCTGAGGGATGGAACCATGAGGTTCCTGCGTTCAACACTTTGGCGGTTGAATGCATCGCGGCACCCAATGCTGCGCTGTTGCCGCGTGTGCCAGGACTGGCGGATGAGTTGTTTGACCACGACGGTACCATGACCAAGCAGGAAGTTCGGGCAGTGACGCTTGCCAAACTGATGCCAATGCGCGGGGCACTGTTGTGGGATGTGGGCTGCGGCTGTGGGTCCATTGCGGTCGAGTGGATGCGCGCCGCGCGGTATGCGCACGCGATTGGCATTGAACCGCGTGATGATCGGCGGGTGTTTGCAGCACAGAATGCGGCAGCGCTGGGCGTGCCACGATTGGAGTTGGTGAATGGGTCGGTGCCAGAGGCGCTGGATGGTTTGAAGGCGCCTGATGCAATTTTTATAGGTGGTGGTTTGAGCCTTGAGACGTTTGATGTGTGTTGGGCCGCGCTGCGCCCGCTTGGGCGGCTTGTGTGCAATGCGGTGACGCTGGAAAGGGAGGCGCTGTTGATTGCGCTTCACAAAAAGCTGGGCGGGCAGTTGGTGAAACTACAAGTGAACCGTGCGGAGTCAGTAGGCAATCTGACAGGCTGGCATCCACTGATGCCTGTGACACAGTGGAGTTTGGTGAAACGATGAATGGAATGCTCTACGGCGTAGGCTTGGGTCCGGGGGATCCTGAGCTAATGACCTTGAAGGCTGCGAGGCTGATTGGCAAGGCGAATGTGATCGCCTATCCGAGTTTAGAAGGTGGCGACAGTTTTGCGCGGGCAATTGCAGCGAATGTGATTCCAAAGGGTACTGAGGAGATTGCGATTTCCATTCCGATGTCGGTTAAACGTGCGCCTGCGCAAGCGGCTTATGATAAAGGAGCGGCCGCGATAGCGGCACAGCTTGAGATGGGCAAGGATGTGGTCGTACTCTGTGAAGGAGATCCGTTTTTTTACGGCTCGTTCATGTATTTTTTTTCGCGCCTTTCGGATCGGTTCGAGTGTAAGATTGTACCAGGTGTAACATCGGTGACCGCTTGTGCTGCGGCACTGCAAGCACCCTTGACGGCGCGCAATGAGGTGTTGACGATTATTCCTGGTCCGATGGGTGAAGACGCGATGGAAGCGCGGATTGCGGTGGCAGAAGCTGTTGCGGTGATGAAAGTGGGCCGGCATCTGCCTAAGATTAAGCGTGTGCTGGATCGTCTGGGCTTGACCGATCACGCGGGCTATGTGGAGCGGGCAAGCTTGCCTGCCGAGGTAGTTTTGCCCTTAGCGGATGCGCCCGAAACGGCACCGTATTTTTCGATGATTTTGGTGACTAAAGGGGATGACCCGTGGCTGTAGAACCAGTGGTGATTTGTCTTTCTCGTTCTGGAGAAAAGATGGCTTGGCGTGTGGCGGAAATTTTGGGTGTGGCTTTGCACGGGCGGTTGGAGCGTGTGGATCGTGCCCATGTGTATTTTGAGAATGCACTTGATCATATACGGATGTTGTTTGCATCAGGCACGCCTGTGGTGGGTGTTTGTGCTGCAGGCATTATGGTGCGCGCAGTTGCACCTGTGTTGAATGACAAGACGACCGAGCCGCCTGTGATAGCTGTGCCTGACGATGGCTCCACGGTTGTGCCGCTGCTTGGTGGACATCGCGGGGCGAACCGTTTGGCGCGTCAGATTGCTGAGGGGCTCGCGTCCCATGCTGCGGTGACCACGGCGGGTGATCTGGCCATGGGTGTGGCGTTGGATGAGCCGCCGCGCGGGTATCGGTTGGCGAATGGCGCCGATGCCAAAGGTGCGATGGCGGCGATGCTCAGTGGGGCTGGTGTGACTGTCACGGGCGAGAATATTTTTGATATTGAGGATACGGCGGGCGGGGTGGAATTATTGGTGTCGGATGCACCTGTGGAGGGGTCTGAGACCAGGTTAGTCTATCATCCGCAGCTGTACGCTTTAGGTCTTGGTTGCGCGCGAGGCTGTGATGTGAATGAGATGTGGGCGCTGGTGCAGAAGACATTGGCAGAAGCTGGTATTGCTGAAGGGGCTGTGGCCTGTGTTGGGTCGCTTGATTTGAAGGGCGACGAGCCTGCGTTGATAGAAACGGCGGCGCGAATGGGCGTGCCGTTTCGGGTATTCACTGCGGCGGAGTTAGAAGCACAGACAGATCAGTTGGCGAACCCGTCGGATGTGGTGTTTGCTGAGGTTGGCTGCCACGGTGTATCTGAAGCGGCGGCACTGGCGCTGGGTAATGGCGAACTGGTTATTGAGAAAACCAAGACTGCGAATGCTACCTGTGCAGTGGTTCGCGCAAATGCGCCGATTGTAGAAATGGCAGGGCGGTCGCGTGGGAAACTGTCGATCATTGGCATCGGGCCTGGTCAACACTCTTGGCGTACACCAGAGGCGTCTGCCCTAGTGTCACAGGCTGAGGAGCTGGTGGGTTATGGGCTGTACATCGATCTTTTGGGTGGTTTGGCCCATGGCAAGGCCCGATCGGATTTCCCGCTTGGCGGTGAAGAAGATCGCTGTCGTTATGCGTTGGAACAGGCGGGCAAGGGCAAGGATATTGCGCTGATTTGTTCTGGCGATGCGGGTATTTACGCCATGGGTGCCTTGGTGTTTGAGCTGTTGGACCGCCGGCCAGATGCGATGGGGGTGACGGATGCAGCGCGTCGTGTTGAGGTGGTATCGACACCTGGAGTGAGCGCGCTGCAAGCTGCGGCCGCGCGCGCAGGAGCACCGCTGGGACATGATTTCTGCGCCATCTCTTTGTCGGATTTGCTCACCCCCCGGGACGACATAGTGAAGCGGTTGAAAGCGTCGGCTGAGGGTGATTTTGTGATTGCGTTTTATAATCCCGTGTCGATGCGCAGGCGTACACTTTTGGCAGAGGCGCGGGATATACTGTTGCAGCACCGTCCGGCAGATACGCCTGTGATGCTCGCCTCGTCCCTTGGTCGACCTGAGGAGCATGTGCGGTATCGGCGTCTTGATGAATTAGAAGTGGATGAGGTGGATATGCTGACAGTTGTGTTGGTTGGCTCCAGCCACTCTAAGCTGGCGCAACTGGGTGAGGGGCTACGGATGTATACACCGCGCGGCTATTCGCGGAAGATTGATGGAGATTTGGCAGGGTAACCTCGCTAACAGGAGAACAGTAATATGACGGTTTATTTCATTGGTGCTGGTCCAGGTGATCCTGATCTGATCACAGTGAAGGCGAAAGCGCGAATTGAGGCTTGTCCTGTGTGCCTGTTCGCGGGATCTTTGGTACCTGAAGCTGTGGTGGCTTGTGCCCCTGAGGGGGCAAAGGTGATGGACACAGCGGCCATGACGCTCGATGACACGCACGCCGAGATTGTGGCGGCGCATCAGCGCGGCAAAGACGTGGCGCGAGTTCATTCAGGTGATCCGTCTTTGTATGGTGCTATTGCGGAGCAGATTCGTCGGTTGCGTAAGGATGATATTCCGTTCGAGATAATCCCCGGTGTGCCCGCCTATGCAGCGATGGCGGCGACGATTGGGCAGGAGCTGACGATCCCTGAGATTGCGCAATCGATCATCCTGACGCGCATGTCGATGCAGTCCACATCCATGCCTGAAGGGGAGACGCTTGAGAATTTTGGCCGTTCTGGTGCAACTATCGCGATCCATCTTGCTGTTCGGAATATGCGTGAGATTGAGCGGCAGTTAATCCCCCACTACGGCGAGGCTTGTCCTGTAGTGGTTGGGTATCGGGTCAGCTGGCCTGATCAAGAGATTATTCATGGGACACTGAAAAATATCCGCAGGAAGGTGCGTAAATCCAAGATTACGCGCACGGCATTGATCATGGTGGGGCCTGCACTGGCTGAAAGCCATGAGTTTGTGGATTCCGCACTCTATGATCCAGCCAAGCCCCATGTGTTGCGTCCCGTGGTGGGTGTGGATTTGGTGGAGCCAAATAATACTTAGTGGCTTTGCAGTGTAGTGACTGCAAGATTTATTCGCGAATTAAGCGGCTAAATGGCCCCGCTCTTGGACTCCTTTCAGCAAACCAGCCGCGCCAAGTTTATTGTCGACCATTTGCTTGCGCTGCGCAACAGAACGACGCTCAGGTTTGCGCGGCGTCGCTTCTGGCACGCTAACGG
>DLZA01000349.1 GCA_003447515.1 Paracoccaceae bacterium | reverse complement strand
GCGGCCCTCTGACAGGCTGTGCCCCGACGAGTCTTTGCTAGGCACCTCTTACCCGGCCAGTTGGGTCCAAAGCGCCACGGAATACCCTTCTCAAGGTTACTTTTTGTCATGCTGAAATCTCCACCTTCTTTGGGTTTATATTATACCCCATATCTGCAGGTGGTGCGAGGGTTGGGTGGCTTGGTCTGTGCACGTTAGTCCGAGAAAAACTAGCTAATTCCAATTGAACCGAAGCAACACTGAAGGCGGAAACGTGGGTGGCTGCTCTATTGTCCGGGGCCGGTGGTTCTTGGTTCCCGGTCCATGGGCCTAAGCAAGATAATCTAGGAACCCCGGGCCAATTTTAAAGCAGCGAGATGCAGGGTGTTTTGTCATCACGTCAGCAAAAAAAATTCTGCCCGTATCAGGTAATTTAATCTGACAGAAACTAACCAGGACCCTGTCGTATATTATCAGGCAACCACGTGGCCAATTCTGGCCAGAAAACCAGAATAATGACCATAAGTATCATCAACAAGACCATCGGGATCGCAGTTTTAGAAATATAGGAAATCCCATACTTGGTCATGCCTTGCAACACAAATAGCCTGAAGGCTATAATTCTTTGCTAAATGTCTTTTTCTAATGATGAAGTCTTATGCCCAAATATTTTCGTAGATTACCAATTTAGCCTTCGCCCCCGCAAAAGGCATGATTTGGGGACTAGACAATAAAAATTTCCTATAATGCTATTCGGAATCCGACATTACTCATCGCAGAACTGAATTCGAGCGGGTGCCTAGCTACAATGCGATAGCGATAGCAATATGAAACGTGGCAAAGGAATGAACCCCCTTTAATTATAATCTGATTTTCCTTTGCTGCTTGGGCGTTACGCACTTTCGCTCCGCGACTGAGAGATCGAACACGAAATTGCTCCGATGTCCATTCCCAAACATTTCCCACCATATTGTATAAACCATACCCATTTGGCTCAAACGATCGAACTGGAGCCGTCCCATAATATCCATCCAATTCCGTATTCTGGTCAGGAAATCGCCCTTGCCAAATATTGCAAAAGACTTTGTTGTCGCTTGGCTCGTCGTCGCCCCATGGAAACCGCGGATCAGGAAGCGCTCCGCGAGCGGCGTATTCCCATTCCGCCTCACTTGGGAGTCGTCCGCCGGCCCACTTGCAATATGCCATAGCATCTTTTTGGCTTATTTGTACGACGGGGTGGTCGCCGCGCCCATCCAGAGCGCTTTTTGGCCCTTCAGGTGCCCGCCATGACGCCTCATTGATAATCGCCCACCAGGGAAATGCTGGGTTCGAAGGGGCTTCGATATGCTTATCCCTTAACAATCCACGAAACACGCCTGCATTGCCGATCCTTTCGGCTTCAGTGACATAACCCGTGGCCCTAACAAATGCAGCAAACTGGTTATTCGTGACTGTTGTTGCTCCTATTTTATAGGACTTCAGCTTAACCTTACGCTTTGGGGTTTCCCCATCACCCGAGATAACCGATTTAGAAGTACCCACGTGGGTATGACCTCCGGGAATTGCAACAAGATCTAGCGCCACAATATCTGCGTCTTCCAAGCTGCTATTAAGCGGGTAATACGGCGAAATTTCAAAGCTGTCGGTGGGCCGCCCGAGCGTGCAACAAGATGTCCTCTTCTGATCAATGCGTCCGATCATACGCTAATCCCGTTTCTGGATTAAAAAAATGCATCCGTGCCTCAGGCAAAGCAATTTTCAATACATCACCCTTAACCGGATAGTCCATACCGCCGACCCGTGCTAACAGGCTGACATCCCCAACTTTTAGGTTCAGCAATGCATCAGCGCCCAATAACTCATCCAGTTTCACCGTTGCCTGATAGGTGAATGCTCCTTTTTCATCGTCAGGGTTCACCACGATATGCTCAGGCCGTATGCCCAAGCGCAAGCTCAAAAGCCTACTCGTATCCAAGGGCAAGGACGGCAGTGCAAGGCTGCAACAGGCGGTTTTCCATATGCCGTTATCATTGCGTACTAGATCAATAAAATTCATTGCAGGGCTACCAATGAAGCCTGCCACAAACTCATCAACAGGGTGATCATAGACTTCACGCGGTGTTCCAACCTGAGTTACAAGCCCCTTATTCATGATGACGATCCGGTCTGCCAGCGTCATGGCCTCAACCTGATCATGCGTAACGTAAACCGAGGTAACACCAAGCCGGTCGTGAAGCTCCTGCAATTCCATCCGCATCTTGACCCGCAGTTTTGCATCTAAGTTCGAGAGTGGCTCATCGAAAAGGAAGACGTCCGGCGTGCGCACGATGGCGCGTCCAATCGCGACCCGTTGGCGCTGTCCCCCTGAAAGGGCTGCTGGTTTGCGGCCTAGATATTCAGTCAGTCCCAACATTTCAGCCGTGGTTCCAACCCGTTTCTCTATCTCGGACGCTGCAACCTTCTGCAGCTTCAAGGCCATTGCCATGTTGTCGAACACGCTCTTGTGCGGATAGAGCGCATAGTTCTGAAAGACCATAGCGACCCCGCGGTTTTTTGGATCAACATCATTCATACGCTTGCCACCGATCAACAAATCGCCAGCCGTAATCGACTCTAGGCCGGCAATCATCCGTAAAGTTGTTGATTTTCCGCAACCTGATGGCCCAAGCAGAACAAGAAATTCACCATCTTTAATTGTTAAGTCAACCTGTTGCACGGCCGCGACCGCGCCGTAGGATTTGCCGATACTTTTCAGTTTTACTTCGGTCATCAGTTATATCTCATTTTGAAGCACCAGCGGTCAGCCCGCCTACAATTTGTTTCTGGAAAATAGCAGTAATCATCAGGATTGGAATAATTGCGATGACCGTTGCCGTCGAAATAGTTTCCCAAGGAAATGCGTATTCTCCGGGGTAGAGAGAGATTCCGACAGGTGCGGTTCGCATCGCGTTCTCGGTCATCAAAACCAAGGCTAATGGAAATTCATTCCACGAAAATATAAAGACGATAAGCCCTGTGGCCACAAACCCTGGCCATGAAAGTGGGATTACTATCGACCGGAAAATCCTAAACGTGCCCATGCCATCCATGCGCGCTGCCTCTTCGATTTCCACGGGCAGCGTCGCGAAGTAGCTGGCAAGCATCCAAACGGCAAAGGGCAGGAACAGGCCGGTATGGGCAATAATCAGCCCAATATAGGTGTTTAAAAGGCCAAACTGCAAGAAGTTCTGAAACAGCGAGGGGATCAATGAGACCGGTGGGAACATCGATACAGCCAGAATGAAGATCATCAGTATTCCGGCCCGGCGCATTCCAAGTCGTGACAAGGCGTATCCAGCCATGCTGCCGAACACTAAAGTAAAGACAGTGGTTCCAAAACCAACGACAAAACTGTTCCACACATAGATCAGCAATTCCGGTGAATTCTGGATGATGTTAATGTAATTATCCAGCGTAAACGGATCTGGTATGTATTGCGGCGGCCAAGCATAAATTCCAGCGGTGGTTTTTAGCGATGTCAGGATAAGCCAAATGATCGGTAGGAATGAAACCAATACAGATACTGTGACCAGCGCGTATAGCCCGAAACGAGGACGTAACTGCATCTGTTTAATCCTTGTTCCGCAGGGTAAAGATGTAGATCAAGCTCATGGCAAAGATAACTAGGAATTGCACTACCACAATCGCCGCGCCAAAATTGAATTCAACGAAATCGAAGATCACCTTATATGCGTAGAGCGATAAGCTTTCTGTAGCCGTGACTGGTCCACCATCAGTCAGGTTGAATGGCAATTCAAACGTGCGCAGTGCATCCATCGAGCGCACGATAAGCGCCACAAGTATGGGACCTTTGAGCAGCGGCAGGGTAATTTCGCGAAACTCTTGCCAACGCGACATGCCATCCATACGACCAGCTTCATAAAGATCGCGTGGAATAGATTGAAGACCAGCCAGAATGATCAACGCCATGAAGCTAGACGTTTTCCAAACCGCAACCGTTACCATTGCCCCCATCGCGAGCACATCATCGCCCAACCAATTTATAGGCCGATCTGCCAGACCCGATTGTAGGGCAACTGCATTGAATACACCGTAATCAGTGTTGTACATCCAGCGCCACATCAGCGTATTGAGTGCCGTTGGCAGTGCCCATGGAAATAAAACCGCTAGTCGTGCGATGCCCTTAAATCGGAAATGCTCGTTCAACAAAAGGGCCAGTCCGATACCCAAAATCAGTTCTAATGGGATAGAAATAGCCGTGAAAATCACGGTGACAGTGAGCGCGTTCCAGAAGCGTTCAGTCTGTAAAAGCGCAAAATAGTGCTTAAAGCCAACGAATTTATAGGGTACAGATCCATCAATACTTGACTCGCCAAAACTAAGCACAACAGATTGTAGTATCGGATAGACAAGAATTGCAGTGATAATTAATAACGTTGGCGTTATGAACGCCATGCCAGTCTTTTGTCTTTTTCGTTCAATCGAAGGCGCAGTTTTAGACATTTAGGTTCCGCGTTAAGAGGGGCGTAGGCTCGGTAAGGCTCCGAAGGCAAAACGTTGCCTTCGGACTATTCTATATTCGATCAGTTCTCCAGAATTGCTATGATCTTGCTCTGAGCATCATTCAAAGCATCTTCGACACTCTCACGCTGATTAAGTGCGCTTGAAATCGCAAGCTGCATGGTCTCCGACACCTTTGGATAATTGCTGCCAGTCGTTGCAGACGGGCGTACAACACCGAAATCAAAGTTCTTGCCGAATTTGGCTAGGACCTCAGCCGACATCATAGCTTTGTCTTCATAGACGCTCGGGATAGTCGGCGCTCGGCTATCCTCGACCGCCGCGGCAAGCTGTTGCTCATAACCTGCAAAGTAAGTCAGGAATTCAGCTGCTGCTTCCTTATTTTGCGAATTCGGATTGATACCTAGAAACCAACCGCCCATCGTAGTGCTCCCGGCGGTTTCATTACCCTCAAAGTAAGGTACGCGCGCAAAGTCGAACTTGCCAGCCACTGGGCTGTCTTCTGCACTCAATGGTCCGTGGACAAAATCTTGTACCATCAAAAAGGCCGCGCGGCCTTGCTGGAATAAAGTCCGGGCATCATCGGGGCGAGAGTTCAGAATAGAGTCAGGTGCAAGACGATGTTTGTGTAGCAGATCGACCATGAATTGGGTCGCTTTGATGTTTTCGGGCGAATTCACAGCAACCTCGCCATTAGCGTCAAAAAAGCCACCCCCATTGCCGTTTGTAAAGGCCAACCAGTTCATGAACAAGCCTTCGATCTTGGCCCACATCGAGACTAATCCGTTGAATTGTGGGTTTCCTTCGCCTTCAACAATCGTCTTGGAGGCCGCAAGCACATCTTCCCAGGTTTTTGGAACTTCAAGTCCATATTTTTTAAGCAAATCGGAACGATAAAAGAAGTGGATGCCATCCGTGTAAAGTGGAAGGGCGTGCACGCTGCCATTAAGAGTTGCAGCAGATAGAAGGGCTGGGTTGAACTGCTCTATGGTTTTTTGCGACAACAGCCCATCCAAAGGCTGCAGCCAACCGCGCGCTGCAAATTCGCCAGCCCAGATCACATCAATCGCAAAGATATCAGGGCTAGGGCTCTTGGCGCTCATACTTGTCACATATAGCTTTCGTGTATCGCCTGGAACATCTGAAACCTTGTTCCATTTGATGGAGACCTCTGGGTTTGCGGCCGACCAGCTTTCAATATTACGTTCAACAGCCGGGCCGTAACCGCGTGAACCTATTGATAAGACCAGATCTTCAGCAACCGCAGGCAATGTGACCAATGCTATTGCAGTGGATAGTACGAGTGATTTAAATTTCATAATTTCCTCCCTTTACAAGTTAAGTTAAGCGTCAACCTGACGCTGTTAATTTCATTTGATATCCTTCGATTAGAGACTTTTGAGTGAGCAAGCTTTCACGCAGCGCAGCAACGTGTGCGGCTTCATTACGAACCGGGATGGCGGCTTCTGCAACTGTTAAAAGACAGGCAAGCTCGCCCTCTGATCCATGAATAGCCACGGCAAAACGACGAATACCTTTGGCGTTCCCCATCATATCCAACTGTACTTCATTCGTATCAACCGCTTGAAGCCCGTCGCGCACGTCCTCCCAACTCATCGGCTGGCGATCTAACCCCGTAGAAAAAAAAGCACTAGTGTCCCAACGCTTTTCAATATCGGCCAAAGACAAATGCGCTAAAGCCAAGCGGGAAATGGAATCAAGCTCATGCGTACTGCGTAAAAATCCCGAATGCGCCCGAAGGCGAATTTCTTGATCGGGATGTTGCTCGACAATGTGCCACAAAAGGTTCTGGCCATTCAATATAACAACTTCGGCTGCCGAGTTCAGAGACTCACTAAGGGCCTTACAAGCTGTTGCGAGGTACTCAATATCAACATACGGCGACATCAAGCGCCTTTGAAAAGTGAAGTTAGGTAATAGCTTTCTGTCCGGCCCTCGATGCACCAATCCGAGGTCCTGTAATTCGCTTATTATGCGGTAGCCAGTCGATAGCGGCAGCCCAGAGCGCTCCACTAACTCCTGAGCGGTCATGGAGCCATCGCCTGAGGTCTCGAATGCCTCCATGAGCGCGATAATTCTGCTGGCCGATCCCGACATTTACTAATCTCACAATTGCATCTTGATTCCCATATATAAAAAAATTATAACCATATGATAGAATTCTGTCAACTATGGACGTTACAAACTAAGGAACGGAGACTGAACATGAGACCCAATATCCTATTCATTATGTCTGATGATCACGCCTCGAAAGCGATTTCTGCCTATGGTCATGGGCTCAATCAGACGCCTAATCTGGACCGGATCGCTCAAGGTGGAATGCGGATGGACCACTGCTATGTGACTAATTCGATCTGCACACCAAGCCGAGCCGCCATCCTGACAGGAACCTATAATCACGTGAACGGGGTGACTACGCTGGACACGCATATTGACAATCGCTGGCCTAATGTCGCAAAGCATCTAAGGCAATCCGGATATCAAACCGCCATGGTTGGTAAATGGCATTTGGGTGAAGGCAAGCCGCATGAGCCAACGGGCTTTGACTATTGGTCAGTCTTACCCGGCCAAGGCGAGTATTTTGACCCTGTAATGATTGAGATGGGAAAAGAGCGCACTGAAAGCGGATATGCCACCGACATCATTACCGATAAAAGTCTCGATTGGTTAAATAACAGAGATTACGATCGTCCCTTCTTCCTAATGTGCCACCACAAGGCACCGCACCGAAACTTTGAGCCGCACCCGCGGGATCGAGATATGTTTAACAAAAAGGACATCAAAGTCCCTAATACCTACAACGACGATTATAAGAATAGGGCCCGCGCTGCAGAAGCCGCTCGAATGCGAGTGCGGATAGATACAAAATATAGTGACCTTGGGCTGGTACAACCTGAGGGTGGTGCCGAAGTAGGTGAGCTGTGTTTTGAAGGTTCAACTGAGCGCCGCATACCGCACCCCGAAGACCCGCGTGGTTTGGTTCTAATCGACCGGCATACAGGCGAGAATTTTACCTTTGAAACTCAAGAACAACTCGCGCATTTCAAATACCAACGCTACATGAAACGATATCTCGCAACGATTCATGCAATTGATGAAAATGTCGGGCGTATGCTAGACTGGCTCGACGAAGAGGGGCTCGCCGAGAACACCATCGTCATCTACACTTCGGATCAAGGGTTTTTCTTGGGCGACCATGGCTGGTTCGACAAGCGCTTTATGTATGAGGAGTCACTCCAAATGCCCTTTCTCATTCGGTATCCCAAGCGGATAAAAAGCGGCAGTATATGCAAGGACATCGCAACTAATGTGGATTTCGCCCCAACATTCCTAGACTATGCTGAGGTGCCAGTACCAAATTATATGCAGGGCACATCCATGCGGCAAGTCCTTGAGGGACAGACACCAGACGATTGGCAAAGCGATGCCTATCACCGTTACTGGATGCACAGGGATGAACACCATAATGCGTGGGCCCATTATGGGTTGAGAACGGATCGATACAAACTGATTTTTTGGTACAACTCAGGTTTGGGGCAAGCGGGGGCGCATACACCTGACGAGCCACCAGAATGGGAATTGTTTGACTGTCATGCAGACCCGCTTGAATTACTGAATGTGGCCGAAGATCTCAACTATAACAAGGTATTTATTGACATGTTAAAACGTCTCGACCTTAAAATGGCAGGTATTGGAGATATACCGGAACATAACAGCGACGCAGTCGTGGCCGCCAGAAATTTCTAAGATTTAGACGAGGAAATTTGGCTGGAAAAGATACCACTAATCTGCGTTTTGAATCTCACTGTGAGACGGATCGTTGCGCTTGTAAGCTGGCTCCTGGCAGAACGTGCCTTTGCGGGTCTTGGCCCCTCATCGTTGGCCGGGCCAAGCGGGGCCGAAATGCCATGGAATGCCTTTTTGAAGGTTAAGGTTTGCTAAAGTCAAAAGATCACCGTTTATGAGGTATTATAATACCACAATTTCTAGCTGACCGCCAGAGGTAGGGCAGTC
>DLZA01000024.1:8425-9356 GCA_003447515.1 Paracoccaceae bacterium | reverse complement strand
CTTTATGCCGGCATCTTCTATTACCTTGCTCGTTATGATTAACCTGACACCTGGCATAGCCTCTGCGTGAGAGGTTTTGATTGCTTTGATTAGGCCTGATGCATTGTCAGACCGTATGACATGCATCCATAAGGTGCCTGCTGGGTCGCGATCTCCTACATAGCTTCCTTTACCTTGTACCAAGGTTGCATCTTCATCTCTAGTTTGAGGTGTGCCAAATTTCATGGTTGTGAAGTCCGTTTTACCTTGGTTTAAACCCGGCCCCGGTGCGCTCCAAGTTGATGTAACCTGGATTGGGGAAATGAGCGGGGATGAGTAAACGATCAGTCCCGGCAATATCATCGAGCAGCTGCTTACGCGTGGTACGAGCTTGATCTGGATCGCTACAAAATGCGCTGGACAATTCTGGAAACGCCAGTTGAACGGGCGAATGAATTACATCACCAGCAAAGGTTGCGCCGCATCCATGGTTTGCGTGGACGCTCATGTGACCTTGTGAGTGGCCTGGACTGGATTGCAATTCGAGTCCCCGTGCCAATTCCCAACCATCGTCAACTAGATCCATCTTTCCTGCTTCGATCACTGGTAAGACACTGTCGGCAATCGCCCCGTGTTTGTCGCCACCTTCGGCTGCAATCTTTGTCCAAGAAAGATACTCAGTTCTTGCGCAAACGTAACGCGCATTAGGAAAAGTTGGGACCCAGCGGCCATCGATCAACTGTGTATTCCAGCCAACGTGATCGGCGTGAAGGTGGGTACACATGACAATATCGACGTCTTCTGGACCCAAACCTTCATTGGAAAGTGCCGCCAGCCAGGATGCTCCATCGCGACGATGCCAGTCAGGCCAATTGGGGCGTTCCTTGTGCGCGCCTACACAGGTATCGATTAAAATTACGCGACCACCAAGGCGAAGCAACCAAGACCGGAT
>DLZA01000024.1:0-8100 GCA_003447515.1 Paracoccaceae bacterium | reverse complement strand
GAGGCGAAGAATGCCATCTTTGAGGATCTGCGGCCCAAGCCACTCGATGCCCCTGAGTTTTTCTGGATCTGCCGCCGGTAAAAGGGTCTTAAGTGGGATATCAAAACGGTCAATATCCGTCAGGCCTGTAACTTGAAGGTCGCCAAGGGCTAGTGTAGTCATGATAACCTCACATTATTTTAGGTTTTTCGACATTGGCATCGCGCGCTGAGTCCGGTCCATCCCAGTAACGACCGATATAACGTTCCCCGGTGTGTCCGTTTGAAGCGTCGGAGGCCAACCAGAGGATCGCTTCACGCATTACTTTGGGAGATAATAAATTACCGTCTGCACCCTTTTTGTTGTTGGAGGGTGGCAGCAGGTCTGTATCCGCCGCACCGCCGGGTAGCAAAACATTTACGTCAACACCCGTTCCAACCAGATCCTGCGCCCAGACACGCGATGCTGCTTCAAGAAACGCCTTGGAAGGGCCGTATGGTGAAAAACCTTTGCGTACCATTGTCTGATCTGAGGTAGAAAT
Source organism: Paracoccaceae bacterium (assembly GCA_003447515.1). Taxonomy (GTDB): domain Bacteria; phylum Pseudomonadota; class Alphaproteobacteria; order Rhodobacterales; family Rhodobacteraceae; genus Amylibacter. Next base: position 7,580 of record DLZA01000024.1, on the reverse strand, counting down.
ATTCACAATTTTTCCAAAACCTGCATCCAACATGTGCGGCACCACTGCGTGAGCCATTAGGAAGGGGCCGTTAGTATTAATGTCAACGATCCTGCGCCATGCATCCGGATTAGAGTCCCAAAATTTTGTAGGGGCCGTGTTAAACGTCTCGGATATTAGCCGCATACCTCGCCCGGCATTGTTTACTAGCACGTCGATGCGACCAAACTTTTTGAGACAGTCATTTACCGTGCGGTTCACATCTTCTGCAACGGCAACATCAGCAACAATTGGAAGAACATTTCCTTGGCCAGTAAATGTTGCAAGATCATTTGCTGTCTGATCCAATTCCTTTGTATGGCTGGCCCCTGTGATACACAGCCTCGCACCCGCTTCAGCTAAAGTAAGCGCCATTTCGCGACCCAAACCCCGTGCGCCACCCGTAATGAGGACAACGCGGCTCCTCAGTGATGCTTCTTTGGTCATGGCATGTATCCGCCGCCGTTCACCCAGAGGGTTTGGCCCGTCATAAAACTACTGTCGGCACCCAACAAGAACATGATGGGGCCAACAATATCGTCAGCCACTGCCATGCGGGCGAGGGGTGTCATAGAAATGTAGGCATCAACATTTAAGTGGCTTGGTGCGTCTTCGTCTGAACGTCCTGTGCCTCCACGTAGGAACGCAGTGTCAACCGCTGCTGGTCCTACGGCATTGACACGGATGTCTGGCGCAACTTCCATGGCGAGTGTTTTGGTCAAATGTATCATTGCAGCTTTTGATGCCCCATAAAGACCATATCCTGGACGCACATTGGTCGCGAGTCCGGAAACGATGTTTACAATTGCCCCACCACCAACGTCTCGAAGGCATGGTAATACGGCTAATGCAGCAAGGTAAGCCCCACGAAAGTTGCCAGACATCACTTCGTCAAACTCAGCCACTTTTGTTTCTTCTAAGGGTCGCATGCTAGTCATATATCCAGCTAGATTGACGAACCCGTTAATGCCGCCCAAATCTTTAAAAGCGGCGCGAATGCTATCCTCATCCCGTAAGTCTATGGCGACGCTTTTAACTTCCTTTGGGGGGGCATGTCGTTTCAATGAAGCTGCTAGATCCAAGACGACAACATCCCAGCCTTCTACCAAGGCTCGATTTACTAAAGCGCGGCCAATGCCGCCTGCGCCGCCAAGTATGGCCATCTTTTGATACGGTTTGGGCATGGATTTCCTCTTGTCCGGACAAATTTCCTCTATAGGATGATAAAATCAAAAAAATGACAAGTCAGACCCTAAATTACAAATTTAAGAGGGGTTCAAAACAATCCGAAAGGAGGATCTAATATGTACAAGTCCATTAAAGCCATTTCTCTTGGTGTTATAAGTGCAGCTTTGCTTAGCCTACCTGTGAACGCACAGACCGTGGGTCTAGGCACGACCAAAGGTGGCGCTACTGCCCAGATTGCCAATGCCATTGCTAGTGTGGTGTCGGATGCTGGTGTTATTCAGATGCGTCCAGCAGTTTCAGCGAATACTTCGCAGTACATTCCGCTGGTAAACGCAGGTCGGCTAGAGTTTGGAGTCGCTAATTACCCGCAGACCTTTTATGCTGTGCAGGGCACCGGAATGTCGTCTGAACCAAATCCAGACTTGCGTGTCGTGGCAACATTGTTCCCGTTCAAACCTGGTATACTTACTCCCAAAAGTACTGGAATTAAAAGTTATTCGGACCTCAAGGGGTACAAGGTACCTAGATTTCCAGACAAATCGCTGGGCGATTTCGTCATTCGGGCTGCGTTGAGCGCTGGGGGGCTTGGATATGAAGATATCCAAGAAGTCCCAATAGCCAATTTTCCACGTATGTTTGATGCAGTGAAGCAAGGGCAGACAGATATTTCTATTGCTGCAACTGGTTCAAAACCAACGTATGACATTAAAGCCGCTGTGGGTGATATTACTTTCATTCCCTTTGCAGCAACTGATGAAGCCAAGGTTGCAAAGATTTTGCCGGGTGCAACCATAGTCGAGATTGCGGCCAACGCTGACCTTCCGGGTTTGGGGGGCGGTACGAGTGTCATCGCCTATGATTATTTGCTATTTGCACACAAAGATGTGTCAGATGAGGCGGTTACAGCTGTTTTGACGGCTCTTGCCGAAGGGCAAGAAGCATTGAAATCCACCAGTCCTTTGTGGCGCGAATATGACCCTTCAGGATTGGGCAAAGCGTCAGATCTGGAATATCACCCAGCCGCAGTGGCTTTTCATAAATCGCAATCTGGGGGATGAATAGGTCTAAATTATGCAGCTAATTTGGCTGCGTTCGGGGCTTTGCGCACTAATATCGGTCATTCCTCTGATCTGGGCCTTGGATTTGGTGCAGATGGCGGGATGGCTTCTTTATCCTGAACAGATTGCGGGGCTTTTGTTTGGTCTTGCAGCTGCAATTGCCTTGATGGGGCAAGCAGGCCGTCTTGGCATAAATATATTGCTCTCAAGCGCTGCTGTTTGGGTTGCTCTGCATCTTTTCATTCGCTTTCCAGTACTGTCCGAGGGGGCGTTTTATCATCCCGCAGAGTCACTGATTTTGGGTATTGGCGTCGTGGTTGTCGGTATTGAGGCCCTTCGCCGAGTGGCTGGCTGGAGTTTAATAGTCATCCTAGGTGTACTAATTTTTTATGCAATTTTCTCCAACTATGCTCCTGGAAAACTGGAGGGCCGACCGATTCCAGTGGCCGATATCATACGGTTTATCGGAACTGACAGCACAGCGACTCTTGGTGCGCCGTTGCAGGTTGCGGCTTTTATTGTAGTGCTGTTTATCCTTTTTGGACGGATCTTGTTGATAACAGGCGGTGCAGATGTGCTCACCAGTGCCGCACGCAAGTTGGCGGGAGAACGACAAGGCGCGACGGCCAAGATGGCAGTCATCGCATCTGGCTTTATGGGATCAATTTCTGGTTCTGCCGTTTCGAACGTGATGTCCACTGGTGTAATCACAATCCCAGCGATGCGCCGTGCAGGATTTAAACCGGAAAAAGCTGGTGCGATTGAAGCTGTGGCATCTACTGGTGGTCAGATCATGCCCCCAGTTTTGGGTGCTGCTGCTTTTTTGATGGCTGAATTTTTGCAAATGCCTTATCATCAAATTATTCTCGCCGCACTATTGCCTGCAGCGTTTTACTTCTATGCTGTCTATCTGCAGATTAGCTTGATGGCTGAACGGGACAATTTGGGTGCGGGCGATGACAGTCGTGCTAAGTCTTGGTCGGTAATTTTACCCCACAGCGGTGTGATAGTTGTGCCGATGGGCGTTTTGTTGGGGGCATTGTTCTGGTTTAGCGCTCCGCCGGGCAAGGCGGTTGTCTGGGCTTCATTAGCACTTATGATGATTGGGCTGTTCAACCTTACGGGCGTTCGATCGATAACATTGCGTGGCATCGGAGGTGCGTTTATCACCGCTGGCGAGGCATCCACCCAGATTCTTTTGGTATGTGCAGTTGCTGGGATGATTATTGGGCTATTGTCGAGTTCGGGCCTATCATTTGGACTATCTTTTTTCCTGTTGCAGCTCGGTAAAGGGTCTGTTCTGTTACTGTTGCTTCTTACAGCTTGTGTATCGATTTTGCTGGGTATGGGTTTGCCGACGACAGGTGTTTATTTATTGCTTGCGACGCTTGCAGCACCTCCATTGATACAGTTGGGCATTGGTGCTCTAGAGGCACATTTTTTTGTTTTTTATTTTGGGTTGCTGTCTATGATTACACCACCTGTGGCGCTGGCTGCTTTTGCTGCAGCGTCAGTTGCGGGTACGAGGGCTATGCCGACGGCCGTAGAGTCGGTCCGGTTTGGGTGGATGGCGTTTATCTTACCATTTATTTTTGTTTATCAGCCTGCAATGTTGATGCAAGGCGCGTGGCTGGATGTGCTCTGGGTTGCTGGCAGCACAATGGTTGCCATTCCACTGATTACGGCAGCAATGCTGGGATTTGGTCGTCGTACGCTAAATAGAGAAGAGCGTTTGATTGTCATGGTATTGGGGATCGGTGCGCTGCTGCCACATGGCACTTGGGTAATGTCAAGTATAACCCTTGTGGCCTCGATACTCGGCGTGGCAACGATATTATCTCATATGAACGCTCATAGGTCCGGCCCCGTAATCGGGGCCGGAAAATAGTTTCAGTATGAATTATCCACAGCTGTCTGCTGCATGAGTATCCAACAACGTCCAAGCACCATCTTTTATGGTGATTACATAGCCAGGCAATTCTGCATCAGTGCCACTAAAACAAAGGTTCTGGCCTAGAATGCCGGAAAAACTAACAGTTTTGAGACCATCACGAAAGGCTGTGCGTTCTTTAGCGAGCTTGGCTGGGTCACCGGTGATGCCTTGTTCTTTCATGACCTGAGCAAATAAGAACATCGCATCGTAGCTTTGTGCATCTGTGTGATGCGCACCCAATTTTCTAATACCTCGCGCTGCATTCTCAGCAATGAACTTTTCATTAAATTCCGCGGCAGCGGGTGAACTATCTTTGTGAAAGCCGGCCATAAAAGTTGTACCCTCAGCTAGATCGCCAAACAGTTCTAAGATATTTGGATCAGAGAAAATCTGTGAACCGATCATAGTGCCATTAAAACCTTGGCGTTTTAGTTCGCGAATTGTTTTGGCCGCATTTTCTGGGAGACCAGCAACCGCTACAAGGTCAGGGTTTGCCGCTACAACTGGGGCAATCTGTGGAGCGAGGTCAAAACTTTTGTAGGTAATCGCAACAGGTTCTCCATGGCTGATGCCAAACTTTCCCATCAAAGCCGGGTACAGCTTTGTACCTACCACATTCGCAATGCGCTCGTCAGAGACATAAACAATTTCGGCCTTTGCACGTGGAACATCGCGCTGCTGAAGGGTTTTTAGTAGGCGTGCAAATTGTTTGCCTTCGTCTTCTGTCAGACGCCAGGCCCATTCTTTGCCATCCGTCAGACCGGGCGCAGAAGACGCGTTGGACATCATCACGATTTTTTCGCGTTCTGCAACGTTGAACGCCACTGCTGCCTCTCCTGAAGAAAATGGTCCAAGGATTGCAATTACGCCATCGTCCTTGGCCAATTTTCGCGCACCAAGTGATGCTTGTTTGGGATCTGAAGCACTGTCAAAACGGATTATTTCAATCATCTTCCCATTTACGCCACCACTTCCGTTGATTTTTGCCACTGCCAAATCGACGGCAGCAATTGACGGTTCACCTGGCCCTTTCAGTGGGCCGGATGTGACAATGATATGTCCAATTTTTAACGTTTCTTGTGCGGCAGCCACACTTATGCCTAGCAAAGTGATAGCGCTTGCGGCTATTAGTTTCTTAAACAATCTCATTTTCTTTACTCCCTAGTTTCACTGGTCTTCTAATATTTATACTGCTGCCCCGAGGTAAGCCTCGGCTAACCGTGGATCATTGGTTAGCTCGTCCGAGCTTCCAGTAGCCCGTACGGCTCCTAGTTCTAGTACATAGCCACGCTGGGATAGTTTTAGGGCCATGTGAGTGTTCTGTTCGACCAGCAAAATTGATAAGCCGTCCTGGTTGAGTTCAGCTATTAATCCAAAAAGCTGTGCCACTAAAATTGGAGAGAGGCCAAGCGATGGTTCATCTAGCATCATCAAGCGTGGTCGCGATAAAAGGGCACGGCCGATAGCTAGCATTTGCTGTTCTCCCCCGGATAACACTGCGGCTGGTGAATCGCGACGGGCAGCGAGGTTGGGAAATCGGTCAAAGACTGCTTCGGTGTCTTTATTGATGTCCCCATCTGATCGTGTGTAAGCTCCAATTAACAAATTTTCTTCAACTGTTAGGCTTACAAAAATCTGACGTCCCTCAGGCACAAGAATTAGCCCAGACTTTACCCGCGAAGAAGAGCCTTTGTTGGTTATATCTTGCCCATCAAATTTGATCGTACCGCTGGTGGCGGGCACCGCACCCATGATGGCCTTTAACAATGAAGACTTGCCTGCGCCATTTGCTCCTAAAACAGTAACGATTTCTCCAGCGCCAACCTCCAAGCTTACTTCGCTTACAGCGTGATTAGTTCCGTACCGCACATTCAATGCATTTACTTCAAGCAGCATTGCTGTCCCCTGTCTCACCACCCAGATAAGCCTCAAGCACAGCCTTGCTTTGTCGAACACTACTTGCTGGTCCATCAAAAATACGTTCACCAAAATTCATAACGGTGACATGGTCGCACAGCGCATTTACAAATGGCATGTCGTGCTCAACCACCAGTAGGCTGATGCCACGGCTAGAAACATCGATTAAAAAATCGCGTAAGGTGGCGGTTTCAGAGGCATTCAACCCGGCGGCTGGCTCATCAAGCAGCAAGAGCTTTGGATTAGACATCAAGGCCCTTACAACTTCGATTTTTTTACGTACTCCATAAGGTAGATTCCCAACAACTTGACCACGATGAGGGTCCAGACCGAAAGTATGTAGAAGTTCCAAAGCTTCCGACCGTTCGTGTGCACTCGGCATCATGCCAACAGGACGAAGCAATCGAAGCAGACCGGGACGTGCGTGCTGGCCCAACATCACATTTTCTATTACTGAAAGGTGGGGCATAAGGCGAATATTCTGAAAGCTACGGGCCATTCCTAGACCAATGCGATGGCGTGAAGGCACGCCTGCTAGATCTTTGCCCTGCAATTGAATCGATCCGCCATCTGGTGTGTAAACTCCTGAAATCACGTTAAAAAGTGTTGTTTTCCCAGCACCATTTGGACCAATCAAGGCATGTCTTGAACCAGAGGCCACTTCGAATGATACATCACGCAAAACCTCGATCCCACCAAAGTTTTTGTCAATGTTGCGCAAGCTAAGAATTGGATCAGCCATTGGGCGCTCCATCATCGGTTTGGGGTTTGAGTTTTAGCCAGATGCGGTCCAATGCGTCACGGGTCACGATGCCTTCGGGGCGGATGATCATCATCACTACAATTAAAACTCCAAAGATTAAAAAGCGCCAGTCTTCGCCCATGCGGAGGGCTTCAGGAATCAGGGTAAAGAATGTTGCACCGATTAACGGTCCCCATGCAGTTTGGGTGCCGCCAATTAAAACATAAAGAAGAACAAAGATCGAAAGGAAGGCGTTGAAATATTGTACTTCTACAAACCCAAAGTAGTAGGCGTAAAGTGCACCAGATAGCCCGGCCAAGGCCCCGCCCAAGGCGAATGCACCAACCTGAATGGCGCGGTTGTTTACTCCCATGATAGTTGCAACGGCTTCGTCGTCATGCACGGCTCGCATAGCCAGCCCAAGCGGGGTCGACATTAGATAGAAAATAAAAATGATGACACCAATGGTCGTCCATAGTATTGATTGCCACTCGATATAGTCGGACACGATTAAACCCATGGATCCGCCCAACAGCTCCGAGTTCAGGATAATGCCCACAACGACCTCGGCAAAAGCAAAGGTAGCGAGTACCATATAAACCCCGCGTGTACGCAGAATTGGGAATGCTATAAGGAAGCCAATGGCGGCACCCACGAGGGTTGAAAATACCAATGTCCAAAAAATTGAAATGCCATACGTAGCTGATAAAAGAGCGCACGCATA
>DLZA01000079.1:3796-7006 GCA_003447515.1 Paracoccaceae bacterium | reverse complement strand
TACATGCTCAACTTGTCGTAATAATTCCTCGTCTAAAGAATTCGATCTCTTATGATTTCACACGAAAAAATCTTTTCATTAGTAATTTTAAATTGTCAAAGTTGTGTACCTATCGCTGCTCACTTTGGCAAAACAACACACGGGGATACTAAGACGATAAAATTTTCACAAACCGTGATCTCATCTATTTTGAGTATAGCTCCGGGAACGAGTGAGCATGCTGGTATTTTTACGAACGTAATGGAAGTTATTACGCTCGGTCAGTAGGCACATTCTAATATAGCTTCGACATTTTCGTGTACGGTATCAACAGCCAACCATTGGATTGCAAGTGTCCAGCAGTTATTCCTAAATTACTTAAAACAGGTTTCCCTGCCCCTCATCAATCTTTTTGGGCCTAACATATTTTGATTTCGCATTCTTAGCGACTGACCGCTCACCCACTCCCGTAACAATATCAACCCGCGCATCTTTGAACTGAATTTCCAATCCCCTAGCCTGTGCCGCAGCCACAGCATCTGAAACCAAAATTCCAGCCTGATCGCGCACCACAGCATAGCCTCGCTCCAACGTCGCATGATACCCTAGCGTTTCGCGCAACCGCTCCAAGCTACTCAGCTTATTACGCCAAATCTTTCCTTGCGTGTCAGCAGCTCGCAAAAATCTTTGATTTAGCCCACCCAGACGGTCCACTTTATTTTCAACTGCTCGCTTCAACACTTGCGGGCGCAGTCCGGCTCCTTCTCGTACGAGCAGCGCTTTACGACGATCTACACCAGCTTGCAAAGCTCGTGGCAAACGGTTTTCCAACAAATCTAATCGCTGCCGCTGAGTTGCAACAATCTCTTCAGGATTCGGTAACGCACGTGAGATATCCCGCAGCCGTTGTTGTCTCCTTGCTAAACCATCGCCCAGCGCACGCACTTGACGCTCTCCCATAGATGCCAGCCAGGTTATCAATTCACTGCGAACAGGCACGGCCAACTCGGCTGCGGCCGTCGGCGTTGGCACACGGTGATCGCTGACGAAATCAATTAAAGTAGTGTCCGTTTCATGACCCACTGCAGAAATCAATGGAATATCAGACGCCGCAGTCGCTCGGGCCACTATTTCTTCGTTGAAGCCCCACAAATCTTCAATGGAACCACCACCCCGCGCCACAATAATCAAATCAGGACGCGGCATGGCACCACCCGGCGTCATAGCATTGAAACCCTTTATCGCTGCCGACACCTCGTTAGCACACCGGTCTCCTTGCACGATAACCGGCCACACCAACACCTTGCGCGGAAATCTTTCCCGTAACCGGTGCAAAATATCGCGGATTACTGCGCCTGTTGGCGATGTCACAACGCCGATCACTTCAGGCAGATACGGAATTGCCTGTTTGCGATCAGAATCGAACAATCCCTCGGCGGCCAGCGCCTTCTTGCGCTTCTCAAGCATGGCCATCAACGCACCAACTCCTGCAACTCGCAGTTCCATCACGTTCATCTGATACTTGGATTGCTTTGGAAAGCTCGTCAGCTTGCCCATTGCGACAACTTCCATACCCTCTTCAGGTTGAACGGACAGCTTCTCCGCCTGCCCTTTCCAAGTAACTGCATTCAGAACTGCGCCTTCATCCTTAATGTCGTAGTAAATATGACCAGAACCATATCGGTTCACTCGGCCAATCTCACCACGCACTCGAACAAAGGAAAACTGTCCTTCTATCATACGCTTAACCGCACCCGAAATCTCTGAAACACTGAACTCGGGCGCATTTTGCCCCGGCTTTGGATCGTCGATCAAATCAGACATAAGCGCACTCTCTTGCAGTTCATCTCCACCAACCATAAAAGAACTGTAATATGTGGCACAAGAGCGGAGCGCACTTATGAACATCCTTATTTTAGGCAGCGGTGGTCGTGAACACTCTCTAGCTTGGGCGGTCAAACAAAATCCAAAATGTGATAACCTGATTTGCGCTCCTGGCAATGCTGGCATTGCCAAAATTGCAGACTGCGCAGAGCTGAACATTAATAGTGGCAGGGATGTCGTCGCTTTTTGCGACAAAAACTCCATCGACTTTTGTATTATCGGCCCGGAAGCTCCACTCGCCGCCGGGGTAGCCGATGATTTGCGCACAGCAGGCATCCTCACATTCGGCCCAACTGCTAAAGCTGCAAGACTCGAAGCCTCAAAAGCATTCACAAAAGAAATCTGCGACGCCTCGGGCGCCCCAACCGCTGTCTATGCCCACTTTACAAACGCAATCGCTGCCAAAGCGTACGCAAGGGACAAAGGCGCACCCATCGTGATCAAAGCCGATGGCCTGGCGGCTGGCAAAGGCGTCATTGTTGCCATTACGGTAGACGAAGCACTCACAGCAATTGACAACATGTTCGGTGGCTCTTTTGGCGATGCAGGCGTTGAAATTATAATTGAAGAATTCATGGACGGTGAAGAAGCCTCCTTTTTCATTCTTTCTGATGGCACCTCCGTCCTTCCAATTGGCACCGCCCAAGACCACAAACGCGCTTATGACGGTGACGAAGGCCCAAACACAGGCGGCATGGGTGCATACTCACCGGCCTGCGTACTCACACCCGAAATCCAGAAAATCGCACTTGAACAAATTGTCCAACCTACCATTGATGAAATGGCAAAACGAGGCATACCGTACGAGGGCATTCTCTATGCCGGCTTAATGATCAAAGACGGCCTCCCCCGCCTCGTGGAATACAACGCGCGCTTTGGTGACCCAGAGTGCCAGGTCCTAATGCTCCGCCTTGGTGCACAAGTGCTCGACATGCTGTTGGCTTGCGCTGAACATCGTTTGAAAAAAGCGAAGATCAACTGGGCTGACGATCACGCCCTGACAGTCGTTCTTGCTGCCAAAGGCTACCCAGGCAGCTACGAAAATAATACTGAAATTAAAGGCTTAGACGATATAACGGAAAATTCTAAAGCTCAGATTTTTCATGCTGGAACTACATCTGGTGACGATAAAATCCTCGCTACAGGTGGGCGAGTCCTTAATGTGACCACCCGCGGTGATACCCTATTAGAGGCCCGCGACGCCGCATACGCAATACTCAACCAAATCGATTGGCCAGAAGGCTTCCACCGAACAGACATCGGCTGGCGCGCGCTTTGAGAAAATATGGTACCAAAAAAATTTATTTTAAGAATTTTCAAACTCTACATCGTGCCTAGCGAACAACT
>DLZA01000079.1:1984-3396 GCA_003447515.1 Paracoccaceae bacterium | reverse complement strand
AGCGTCTTCACACTCACCCATCACACGCACTAAGGGCTCGGTCCCAGACTTACGGACCAACAACCGACCATTCATCGCCAATGCTGCCTCTCCATCCGCAATGGCTTGCGTCACGTAAGCATTGTTCATCGGGTCAGCCCCAACGTTATAGCGAACATTCTTCAAAATCTGTGGATATGGATCAAATACCCGCGCCAATTCCGACGCCCGCTTTCCCGATTGCACCAACGCCCCAAGAAACTGCAAACCCGCAATTAATCCATCTCCCGTGGTCACATAATCGCGCATCACAATATGCCCAGATTGCTCCCCACCGAGATTGAAGCCCCCCTCTTTCATGGCCTGTACCACATACCGATCTCCGACACCCGTACGCAGCATCGTTAAACCCTGTCCCTGCATATACTTTTCTAAACCCATGTTTGACATAACCGTCGCCACTAAAGTGTTATGCGCCAAATGCCCCTCAGAGGCCCATTTTTGTGCAATTAACCCCATAATCTGGTCGCCATCAGCTACCTGGCCTTTTTCATCAATCAACATCAAGCGGTCTGCATCACCATCCAAACAAATCCCACAATCAGCACCATGCGCCACAACAGCCTCGGCTGCTTTGTTGGGATAGGTTGAACCACAATCGGCGTTAATGTTGAATCCATTTGGGGACACGCCTATGGAAATAACCTCGGCACCCAGCTCCCACAACACGACCGGCGCCGCCTTATACGCCGCACCATTGGCGCAATCGACCACGATTTTCATACCGTCAAGCAAACGCTGCCGCGGAAAAGCAGTTTTGGCAAATTCAATGTATCGACCCAAAGCATCATCAATGCGCTTCGCACTTCCAATGTCCTCCGGCTGGGCCAGATCAATCTCGCTCATAACGAGCTTTTCGATCTCGGCCTCAGCAACATCTGACAGCTTGTACCCATCGGGCCCAAAAAACTTGATACCATTATCATAATGCGGATTATGACTAGCTGAAATCATAACCCCCACATCTGCGCGCATCGAACGCGTTAGCATCCCCACCGCGGGGGTTGGTACAGGTCCTAACAGAAAAACGTTCATGCCAGTGGACGTAAATCCACCCGTCATCGCGTTTTCAAACATATAGCTCGAGCGGCGCGTATCCTTACCAATCACAGCACGGTGCACTTTCTGATCTTTGCGGAAATAACGCCCCGCAGCTGCGGCTAGTTTCAATGCTATATCGGCTGTCATGGGATAGCTATTAGCTTGCCCGCGCACACCATCCGTACCAAACAATTTACGTGTCATTTTCTTTTCCAATTTCACAATTCAAGCGCGGCTTGCCAAAGACTAATTGCCTGTTTGGTCTCTACTACATCGTGCACTCTCAGTATGTGCACGCCCTGGCGCAACCCTTCAAGCCCCAAAGCAATGCT
>DLZA01000079.1:0-1608 GCA_003447515.1 Paracoccaceae bacterium | reverse complement strand
GTTTTCGCGAAACACCCAGCAAAATTACACAGCCTAATGCATGAAAAAGCGAAATTCTACGAATCAACTCCATATTGTGGTCGATCGTTTTGCCAAAACCAATACCAACATCCAGTACGATCCTGGAGCGAGGAATACCATGCCGCTCCGCATAAGCGACCCGCGCAGCCAAATGATCAAACACATCCAGCAGCACATTATCGTAGATGGGATTATCCTGCATTGTTTTTGGATCACCCTTTGCGTGCATCAAACAAACTGTTGCCTCGCTGCTTGCTGCAACTTCAGCGCTAGCGTCATCATATGTGAACGCCGTGACATCATTGAACATATTCGCACCCGCTGCCAACGCTGCAGCCGCAACATTTGCTTTACGCGTGTCAATTGAAATTGGGACCCCGATACCGCGCGCACGTAAGCCCTCAATGATGGGTACTGTGCGTGCAATCTCCTCCGACGACGGGACAAATGCCGCCCTTGGTCGCGTGCTTTCACCACCAATATCAAGAATATCAGCACCATTCTGAGCCATCTCAAATCCGCGCCAAATCGCGCCTTCGAAGTTGTTGTGCAGTCCACCATCCGAAAAACTGTCAGGTGTTACATTCAAAATTCCCATGATTCTTGGCGCATCCATCCCCAAGCCACAGACCATATCACGACGATTTACTAAATTGCACAACTCTACCTCTGGCACAGCGGTCGCCGAAATAACCTCAGGGATGGCATCTCGTGACAGACGTTCCACATGAGTGAACCAACTCCAGCCCCCTGCTAACGATAGCGCACTTGAGGGACGATTTTGGCCAGCCTGAGCAATTGGGCGATAATAAAATTTACTCACGGTTCTAAAACCTTTCGGTAAAAGATAACCTTTTCCATTTGTTGGAACCCTAAACGTTCGTGCATCAACTGAGACGAATAGTTGCTCAACTCAACATCTGATCCGAACTCGGTAAATCCCGCATTCTCCGCCCTTTTAATCAAATATTGGATTAATGCTTTGGCAATACCATTTCCACGATAGGCATCATCAACCCAAACACCCTCGAGAAACGGCACAGGCTGTGAATTGCATCCATTCGCGTAATCGCGCAAAGCATATTCAACGAATCCTAGCGCCACACCCTCCATCTCAGCGACAAAGGCGGAGCGTTTGGATGATACGCCAATGCGATCAATCTCTGCCAACAACGCCTGGTCTGAGTGTTCTGGCCAGAGCCTTCGGTACATCCCGAGCCACAAATTTTTATCTGCGCCTCGTAATTCGCGAATTGTAATATTCAACTTCAAAAGTTACCCACTCCTACCCCAGCATACAGGCATCTGCGCGCTTATTCCTGCCAAAACAGCAAATAAGAACAAAATCAAGCCAAAGCAAACGTTAACAGTACCTTTGGGTGCTCCCAAAAACTATGCGTAATTTGCCAACAACAAAACGCGCCAGCATTGAAAAAGTAGACCCCAAGCCCCGGCACGTGCCAAAGCGGTCCATCAACGATTTGGAAAAACAGAACATAACCAGCATTTTTCAGCTGAGATTACGGAATTAATCACCGAACAAAAAGTAAACTCAATCAACCCCACGACCAAAACAGGACCGCAAAC